>NZ_JBNNVQ010000119.1:0-16866 GCF_050280625.1 Pseudomonas sp. NPDC089569 | reverse complement strand
CTGCGGCCAAAGGCCTGTTCGAAACGTCACCAGACGAAACGACGGCAAAGGGCCGCATTATATCGGCCCTGCGCGCGGGGTACAGCGTGTTTATACGATAGAAACAGTCAATTGGAGCGCTAACGCTATCACTTGCGGGAAAAGTCGACGAATGTCGCGACGACCTGCTCGATTTGCGCACTGGTGACATCCATATGCGTAACCATCCGCAAGCGTGCGGCGGCGCTGAGCCTGATCCCGCGTTCGGCGGCAAAGGCCTTGAGCGCCTCGGCCCTGTCGCCCATCGTCACATAAACCATGTTGGTCTGCACCGGTTCAACTTCATAACCTGCCGCACGCAGCCCTTCGGCCAGCAACTGCGCGTTCGCGTGGTCGTCGGCCAGGCGCTGCACGTTGTTGTCCAGCGCATACAGACCTGCCGCAGCCAGAATCCCGGCTTGACGCATTCCACCGCCGACCATCTTGCGCAAACGCCGGGCCTTATCGATCAATGGCACCGAGCCGCACAAGACAGACCCGACCGGCGCACCCAGTCCCTTGGACAGACAGACCGAGACAGAATCGAAATGCTGGGTGATTTCCCTGGCGTCGACACCCAACTTGACCGCAGCGTTGTACAACCGTGCACCGTCCAGATGCAGCTGCAGCCCGTGTTCACGGGTAAAGCGGCGGGCCCGGGCCAGATACTCCAGCGGCAAGACCTTGCCCTGCATGGTGTTTTCCAGCGCCAGCAATCGGGTACGGGCAAAGTGGAAGTCGTCCGGCTTGATCGCGGCGGCGACCTGCGCCAGATCCAGCGAACCGTCCGCTTGCTGCTCAAGCGGCTGCGGCTGGATCGATCCGAGCACCGCCGCACCGCCACCTTCGTATTTATAGGTATGAGCCTGTTGGCCGACGATGTACTCGTCTCCTCGCTCGCAATGGGCCATCAAGCCCAGCAGATTGCTCATCGTGCCGGTAGGGACAAACAGCGCGGCGGCAAAACCGAGGCGCTTGGCCAATTCGGCCTCCAGCCGATTGACGGTCGGATCCTCGCCATAAACATCGTCTCCGGTAGCCGCTGTGGCCATCGCGTCGAGCATGCCGGCCGAAGGTTGGGTGACTGTGTCGCTGCGAAGATCGATTACGCTCATGAATCTGGCCTCGGTAAACAGGGGAAAATCCCTTTTCATGAAAGCGTTACTGCGGTCGCCCCGATGAATAATCAACCCTTGGATGAGGAAAAACCCGGTTCAAGCAACAAAAAATCCGATAGCAATCATCTGAAAGCCTCCATGCGCATGCAGAAAATATGTGTTACAAACGCTGCGCCGCCGAACATTCCGGCGGCAAAAACGTTCTCAGGGCGGGGTGCAACTCCCCACCGGCGGTAATTGCGCGCAATGCGCATAGCCCGCGAGCGCTTGCAGACAACACCACCTCAGTGGTGATTGGCGGCAAGGTCAGCAGACCCGGTGTGATTCCGGGGCCGACGGTCATAGTCCGGATGAAGAGAGAACGGGATTGACGCCAAAGGGCCGTCTCCGGGCATTCGTGCCGGTGCGCGCACCCTTAAATCCCTTTCGATTCATAACGCCCTGTTTTTACACAAACAGGAGTCAGAACATGCAACCCACCGCAATCGACAGCAAAAGCAAAAACCATCAGGGCGAACGCGTAGCGTTCATCCAGGCCTGCTGGCACAAGGATATTGTTGATCAGAGCCGTAAAGGCTTCGTCGCCGAAATGATTGCCCAGGGTTATCAGGAATCCGATATCGATTTCTTCGAGGTCGGCGGCGCCTTTGAAATGCCTTTGCACGCCAAGTTGCTGGCCAAGACCGGTCGTTATGCCGGCATCGTCGCGGCAGCCCTGGTGGTGGACGGCGGCATCTACCGTCACGAATTCGTCGCCCAGTCAGTCGTCAGCGGCCTGATGCAGGTTCAATTGGAAACTGAAGTGCCGGTGTTCTCGGTGTCCCTGACCCCGCACCACTTCCATGCCGGTGAAGAACTGCATCATCAGTTCTTCTTCGAGCATTTCGTGCACAAGGGTCAGGAAGCGGCGAAGACCTGTGCCGATACCTTGAGCAAGGTGCGTGCGCTGTGTCGCACAGAACCGCGCGCGATAGCCGTTTAACAGCCCCCAGGTCTGATCGTTCCCACGCTCTGCGTGGGAACGCCTCAATGAACGCTCTGCGTTCGGCGTTGAATGGGACGCAGAGCGTCCCGCGATGCATTACCACGCAGAGCGTGGGAACGATCAGTCACAAGAAGTGCGCGTGTTTTTCAGGCGAGGTTATCGTCGGTTGTCGGCACGATCAGGATGCCGGCGCGCAGGCCATTCTTGACCTTCGGGTTGGGGAAGATGATCCGGGCGCCCTCTTCCTCGATGATCCAGCGGGTATTGGCAATGTCCTCGGCCAGCAAATAGCCCACATCCAGCTCGGAAAAGTTCTCGATGTCCGTCGGCAGATTCAGGCGGAAGCTGTCGCTGTGCTTGATGATTTCCCGCGCCACGCTGAACAGTTGCAAACCATCGAGCGCCGTTTCGGTCGACTCGGGCTCCGCGCCCTCGATGATCTGTTTCAGGCGATTTTCGAGCAGGCTCACGTTGACCCCGGCGTTCTGCCCGAAAGGTCGCGCCTTGCCCAGTTCAAGGGTGAAGGACTCTGCGCCGAGCTTGTCGTAGGTATAGGAACTGAAAACGATGGACGGCTTGTTCTGCAGCAGCACGGCCTCCATACCGGCAGCGCGCAGGCGAGCCAGCTCCTGGCGGGAATGCTGACGGCCTTCCTTCCAGGGATACAACGCGAACTGCTCGATTTTCGAGCCACGAATCGCGGTGTGCAGGTCGTAGTGCAGGCGCTGGCGATCCGGCAGGTTGAAGAAACTGGCGGCCAGCCGCTCCAGCTCACAGGCACGCAAGGCTTCTGAACCGCTGCTTTGTTCGTGACGGCCGTTGAACAGCCGATTGACGTCCTGCTCGATGAAACGCTCACCCTTGCGAATCGCCTCAGGGTTTCCGAACAGAAACAGAATACGTGCACGCGGCTTCAGATCGCCGCGGGCGATGTCGTGCAGCAGCCGATCGAGCAACTCGATCGGCGCTGTTTCATTGCCATGGATACCCGCCGACAGCAGCAGGTCCAGGCCATTGTCACGTGCTTCGGGTGGCCGGACTTCCAGCGCACCTTCGCTCAACCAGCGCATGCGCACGCCTTCGACAGTCAGTTGAGTCTTCTCCGCCGGTTCGCGGCCGGCGAGGGTCAGTTCAAGCAGTTTGCCGAGGGCGAGCATAGAGCGGTTTCCTTAGTGATCGTGATTGCAATCCGGACCGTGAACATGTTCCTCGTCGCCAAGGTCAGCCGGTTCCATTTCCAGTTGCAGACTTACCAGATTAGTCGCCAATGGGCGCAACAGCAGGTTGGCGTACTCTTCATCGTCTTCTTCGACGTCCACGCCAATCAGCAACTGGCCGCGGCCATCCTGCTGGATCCACAGCTCTTTGCCTTGCCACATGACTGCGACGCGGGTGCACGAGGTTTGCAATTGCGTGCCATCGGTGTCTTCAAGGATCAGCTGCAGGGAATCACTCATCTTTACGCTCTCTTGGGGAGATGAAACCGTGCGCCGCGATGAGGCGACGCACTGGTCATCAATTGATCTGGAATGGATAAACCGCGCCCAGTTTAAGGATTTGTGTCAGTTCATCCAGTGCCGTCCGGCATTCAAGCAGCAATTGCGGGTCCGCGAGATCGTTTTCGGTCAAGCGGTCGCGATAGTGCTTTTCGACCCATGCGGTCAACGAGCCATACAACGGCGCCGTCATGATAACCCCTGGATTGACCGCCGCCAGCTCGGTTTCGTTGAGCGCGACACGCAGCCGCAGGCAAGCGGGGCCACCACCGTTCTGCATGCTTTGCTTGAGATCGAACACCTTCACCTCACGGATCAGGCCGCCGGAGCTGGTCAATCCTTGCAGGTATTGCCAGACACGTTCATTGCCCCGGCACTCTTCCGGCACGATCAACAGCATGGAACCGTCCGGACGCGACAGCAGCTGGCTATTGAACAGGTAGGAGCGAACTGCGTCTTCAACGCTGACCGCGGACCGCGGCACGCAGATCGCCTGGAACTTGCCACCGACCTTGGCGAGCTTGCTCTGCAATTGCGCCAGCATCTGCTCGGTCTCAAGGAACGCGTCTTCGTGATAGAACAGCACTTCGCCATTACCCACGGCGATCACATCGTTGTGGAACACGCCCTGATCAATCACCGACGGGTTCTGCTGGGCATAGACCACGCCTTCGTCTTTCAGGCCATGCAGGCGAGCAACGGCCTGGGAGGCTTCGAGGGTCTGGCGGGCCGGGTATTTCTGCGGCGCCGGATAGCGGGTATCGAATGCACTGCGACCAAACACGAAAAACTCGACGCCGGCCTCGCCATATTCACGGCAGAAACGCGTGTGGTTGGCCGCCCCTTCATCACCGAACTGCGCCACGGCCGGCAAGGCGGCGTGATGGGCAAAGTGCTTCTGGTCAGCGAACATCGCCCCCAGTACGCGACTGGTGGTCGGGTGTTCGATGCTGCGGTGGTATTTGCAGTTCAGGTTGGCGGCGGTGAAATGCACGCGGCCGTCCGCGGTATCGGCACTCGGGCTGACAGTAGCGGCGTTGGCGACCCACATGCTCGATGCCGAGCAGTTGGCGACCAGCAACGGCATCGCTTCTTTGGCAGCGCGCTCGATCACTTGCGCATCGGTACCGCCAAAGCCCAGGCGACGCAGTGCCGCCACGTCAGGGCGTTCCTGCGGTGCCAGCACGCCTTGCTGAAAGCCCATGTCCATCAGCGCTTTCATTTTCGCCAGGCCTTGCAGTGCCGCTTCCTTGGGATTCGAGGACTGCTGGCTGTTGCTCTGGGACGCGACGTTGCCGTAGGACAGGCCGCCGTAGTTATGGGTCGGCCCCACTAGACCGTCGAAATTGACTTCATAGGATTTCATCAGCGAGGCTCCACGAAAATCTGTTGTTATAGGCTTCAGTAACCATTCATTTAGACCGAGTCGCGGCCTTCGCGGGCAGGCTCGCTCCCACAGGTTTTGCATAATCCATGTGGGAGCGAGCCTGCTCGCGAAAGGGCATCACGCCATTTTCACGCCAGGCGTCAATGCGGCCGGCAAGGCCAGGCTCGGGGTTTCCAGCGAGGCCACCGGGTACGCGCAATAGTCGGCCGCGTAATAGGCACTGGCGCGATGGTTACCCGAGGCGCCGACGCCACCGAATGGCGCGCTGCTGGCGGCACCGGTCAGCTGTTTGTTCCAGTTGACGATGCCGGCACGGCTTTCCAGCCAGAATTGCTGGTAACGCGCTTCGGAATCCGAGAGCAGGCCAGCTGCCAGGCCATAGGCGGTGTCATTGGCTTCTGCGATCGCCGCTTCAAAATCAGCGTAGCGGATCACTTGCAGCAACGGGCCGAACAGTTCTTCGTCAGGGCGATCGGCCACGGCGGTCACATCGACAATGCCGGGGGTCAGCAAGGCGGCTTGAGCCTTGGGCTGAGTCATCTCCAGCAACGCTACCGCGCCGTTGGCCAGCAAATGCGCCTGAGCGTCCATCAACGCCTTGGCCGCGCCAAGGGAAATCACCGAGCCCATGAACGGTGCCGGCTGCTGATCGAACGCGCCGACCTCGATGGTCGAGCTGACCGCCACCAGGCGCGCCAGCAGGGCATCACCCCAGGCGCCTTGCGGCACCAGCAGGCGACGTGCGCACGTGCAGCGTTGACCGGCGGAAATGAACGCCGACTGAATGATGGTGTAGACGGCTGCATCGACATCGGCGACCTGGTCGACCACCAACGGGTTGTTGCCACCCATCTCCAGCGCGAGGATCTTGTCCGGACGACCGGCAAACTGCTGGTGCAAATGGTTGCCGGTGCGGCTGGAGCCGGTGAAGAACAGACCGTCGATCTCCGGATTCGCCGCCAGGGCGATGCCGGTTTCGCGCGCGCCTTGCAGCAGGTTCAGCACACCCGCCGGTAAACCGGCCTCGATCCAGCACTTGACCGTCAGCTCGGCGACTTTCGGTGTCAGCTCGCTTGGCTTGAACAGCACACTGTTACCGGCCAACAGCGCTGGCACGATATGACCGTTGGGCAGGTGACCGGGGAAGTTGTACGGGCCGAACACCGCAACCACACCATGGGGCTTGTGGCGCAATACGGCGGCGGCATCGCCCAGCGGGCCACTCTTCTCGCCGGTACGCTCACGGTAGCTCTGCACCGAGATCGCGATCTTGTTGACCATGCTGGTGACTTCAGTCGCGGCTTCCCACAGCGGTTTACCGGTTTCCTCACCGATGGTGTGGGCCAGTTCGTCGGCATGGTTCTTCAATGCCGCGGCAAAGGCTTCGAGCACCGAAATACGGTCTTCCAGCGAGCGGCGGGCCCAGGCCGGGAAGGCCTGGCGCGCGGCCTGGACGGCAGATTCGACTTGAGCGGCGGTGGCGCCCTCGCCGGACCACAGCACTTGCTGAGTGACCGGGTTCAGTGACTGGAAGGCTTCCCCCTGACCGGCCAACCATTCACCTGCAATGTATAGCGACTTCATTATTTCGACTCCCGGGCTGCGGACAACGCAACGGCGCGCACCTGATCGCCGGCGTTGAGTTGAAGGCGTTTGGCAGTCAGTGGGTCGACCACCAGCGTGCCGGCGGCGAAGCGTGCGGGAGCGGCAGTGATCCGGCAGTCTTCGCGCTTGCGGTTATGAATGATGAACGGCGTGGCGTCGTCACCCGGCGTGCCGATGGCCAGCACCAGCGCCTGGCTGTCACGCACCGCGCGAATCTTGCCGGTTTCGCACTCGATGGCCGGGCCCGCATCGAAGATGTCGACATAGCCCTGATAGCTGAAACCTTCGCTTTTGAGCATCGCCAGGGCGGGCTCGGTGTCCGGATGGACTTGACCGATCACATTGCGCGCATCCGGCGACAGGAAGCAGGTGTACAGCGGGAATTTCGGCATCAGTTCGGCGATGAACGCCTTGTTGCCCACGCCGGTCAGATAGTCGGCCTGGCTGAATTCCATCTTGAAGAAGTGGCGACCAAGGCTTTCCCAGAACGGCGAACGCCCCGCGTCATCGGACACACCGCGCATCTCGGCGATGATTTTGTTGCCGAACAGTTGCGGGAACTCGGCGATGAACAGCATCCGCGCCTTGGACAGCATGCGACCGTTCAGACCGGTGCGGTAATCGGCGTGCAGGAACAGCGAGCACAATTCGGAGTTGCCCGTCAGGTCGTTGGCCAGGAACAGCGTCGGGATTTCGCGATAGATGCCCAGTTCCTGCGAAGCGCTGACCGTCAGCCCGACGCGGAAGTTGTACCAGGGCTCGCGCAAGCCGACGGCACCGGCGATGGCGGAGATACCCACCACACGCCCATCGTCATCTTCGAGCACGAACAGATAGTCCGCATCACCCCGCCCGGCTTCGCCGCGAAAGGTCTTCTCGGCCCAGCCGACCCGGTGGGTCAGACGCTCTTCGTTGGCCGGCAAGGTGGTCAGGCCGGTTCCGGTGCTGCGGGCCAGGTCGATCAGAGCGGGTAAGTCGCTGCTGCGTACGGGACGAACGATCATGCTATCTCCTCAGACGGGCCGCCATGCGCCCCGCGAAACTTCGCTGCCAGATGTTTCTCTCTAGCGATTAAAGCAGGCGTCAAACCGCCACCAGGCGCACGCTGGCACCTTCACCGACGCCCAGGGCTTCGGCCGCTTCCAGATCCAGGGTCACGGGTTTGCCCGGCGCGTAATCAAGTTCAAGCATGACCGCGCGGTAATCCTGCAACTGGGCGTTGGCCACCAGGTACTGTCGACCGGCGCCCTTGACCGGCTCACCGATTTTCACCGGTACCACACGGCTCTGAGCAATCGAACGAATGCCCGAAACCCGCGCATGCAGCGTCGGACCGCCATCGAAAATGTCGATGTAGTGATCGGTTTCAAAGCCTTCGCGCATCAGGATGTCGAAGGTGATTTGCGCACGCGGATGCACCTGGCCCATGGCCTCTTGCGCGGAATCCGGCAACAACGGTACGTAGATCGGGTAGTGCGGCATCAGCTCGGCGAGGAACGTACGGCTTTTCAGCCCGCACAGACGCTCGGCTTCGGCGTAGTTGAGGTCGAAGAAGTTGCGACCAATGGCGTCCCAGAACGGCGAATCGCCATTTTCGTCGCTGTAACCGACAATTTCGGTCACTACGGAATCTGCGAAACGTTCCGGGTGGCTCGCCACGAACAGCAGTCGTCCGCGGGAGTTCAGCTCGGCGAAGGGTGAGCCCACCAGTTCGCGCTGAACATAGAAACTGGTCAGCAAGCTGTTGCCGGTCAGGTCATGGCACTGGGACAGCACGTGAATCTTGTTATGAATCTTCAGCTCGCGGGAGGCGTGCACGAAGGTTTCATTACGGAAGCTGTAGAACGGCTCGGAATAACCGGCGGATGCAACGATGGCCGAGCACCCCACCAGTTTGCCGGTGGCGGTGTCTTCGAGAACGAAGAAATAGCTCTCTTCACCGTTGAAGCTGACTTCGGCAGCGAAGGACGCTTCGCTCGCCGCGATCTTGTCGCTCAAGCGTTCAACGTCATCCGGCAAGGAAGTGACACCAATCGGGCTGTCCGCAGCCAGACGCTGTACCTCGCCCAGATCAGCCATTTGCGCGGGGCGCATCACCAGCATGGTGTCACTCCTTTTTTAAAACTCTTTGAGAAAAATAAACCGGGCGGTTTCCCTTCGGGAACCTGTGGGAGCGAGCCTGCTCGCGATTGCGCACTGTCAGACAACATAGATATTGGCTGCCAAGCCCCATCGCGAGCAGGCTCGCTCCCACATTTGAACCACTCCGGAACAAAAATTGGGTTCGACGCCTGAGTACCAGGCGCCGAAGGGTCTATCAGGCTTGAGTCAGTTTTGCCGCAGCGCGCTCGAAACGATCCAGACCGGCGTCGATATCGGCGTCTTCCACCACCAGGCTCGGCGCGAAGCGCACCACGTCCGGGCCGGCTTGCAGCACCATCAGGCCTTCTTTTTCAGCGGCGTTGAAGATGTCCTTGGCCTTGCCTTTCCAGGCATCGCTCAGCACGCAGCCGATCAACAGGCCCAGACCGCGAACCTTGGTGAACAGGCCATATTTCTCGCCGATCTGCTCAAGGCGAGCCTTGAATTTGTCGTGCTTGGCGCTGACACCGGCCAGTACTTCAGGGGTGTTGATTACGTCAATCACTGCTTCGGCCACCGCACACGCCAGCGGGTTGCCGCCGTAGGTGGTGCCGTGGGTGCCGACGACCAGGTGCTTGGCCAGGTCTTCGGTGGTCAGCATCGCCGCGATCGGGAAACCGCCGCCCAGGCTCTTGGCACTGGTCAGGATGTCCGGGGTCACGCCGTAATGCTGATAGGCGAACAGTTTGCCGGTACGGCCCATGCCGGTTTGCACTTCGTCGAAGATCAGCAGCGCGTTATGCGCGGTGCAGAGTTCGCGGGCACCTTGCAGGTATTCCAGCTCAGCCGGGATCACACCGCTTTCGCCCTGGATCGGCTCCAGCACCACCGCGCAGGTCTTGTCGGAAATGGCCGCTTTCAGCGCCGCCAGATCGTTGTAAGGCACGTGGGTAATGCCGGTGATTTTCGGGCCGAAACCATCGGAATACTTGGACTGGCCACCGACGTTCACGGTGAACAGGGTACGACCGTGGAAGCTGTTGAGCGCGGCGATGATTTCGTACTTCTCGCTGCCGAAACGGTCGAAACCGACACGACGGGCCAGCTTGAAGGCGGCCTCGTTGGCTTCGGCGCCGGAGTTGCAGAAGAACGCACGGTCAGCGAAAGTCGCATCGACCAGCTTATGGGCCAGGCGCAGGGCCGGCTCATTGGTGAACACGTTCGACACGTGCCACAGCTTGTTGGCCTGCTCGGTCAAGGCACCGACCAGCACCGGGTGTGCATGGCCCAATACGTTTACGGCAATCCCGCCGGCGAAGTCGATCAGCTCGCGACCGGACTGGTCCCAGACGCGGGAACCGGCGCCACGCACAGGAATGAAGGCGGCAGGCGCGTAGTTGGGAACCATTACCTGGTCAAAATCGGCGCGTTGTACCGCAGCGTGCTCAACGGACATCGGAGTCTCCTGAAGAGAAAACACTCACCTGAAACTGGTGAGCGATGGGGGGATTGTAAGGACAGTTTTCAGCCCGGCCTTGCCGCCAAGCGACAACTTCTTATAGCGCAAACCCCGGTTTTTCCCGGGTTTACGGCAATGCGACATATAGGGTCGCAAAGGCGCAGTTTAACTGGCGGCGAGCGATTACGGCAGGCTTGCTCGGCGCTCTCCGTGTCGATTCGACGCACGCGGCAATTACCGACCGCCCATTGTCCAGCCCGCCGGCGACTCCACTGAGCGAGCAGAACCTGCAGAGACTGATCGACTGTTTCCAGAAAGACTCGCATCGGCCCTGGCGCCGATGCGGTGATGAGTGCGTGTGTAAGGGGGGGGGGAGCGAAGCTGGGATGCCTGCCCCGGAGGACTCCAGGACCGACGACTGATCGGCTTAACCGCGCTCGGACGGCACCGAAGACAACTCGAACGGGCTGCTGCTGCGTCGCTGGTTGCGATCTTCACGCGGCGTGGCGCCGAAGAAGTTGCGGTAGGCGCTGGAGAAATGCGGCCCCGAGGAAAAACCGCAGGACAGGCCGATCTGGATGATCGACTTGCTGGTTTGCATCAACATCT
Organism: Pseudomonas sp. NPDC089569; assembly: GCF_050280625.1. Taxonomy (NCBI): domain Bacteria; kingdom Pseudomonadati; phylum Pseudomonadota; class Gammaproteobacteria; order Pseudomonadales; family Pseudomonadaceae; genus Pseudomonas; species Pseudomonas sp. NPDC089569. Next base: position 6,107 of record NZ_JBNNVQ010000119.1, on the reverse strand, counting down.
GCCGTGCCTTGTTCAGGCGCAGCTCCAGGTAATACTGGCTCGGCACGCGGTTGAGGTACTGCTTGAAGATTCGTTCCAGCTGGCGACGGGACACACACACATGCTGGGCGATTTCGTCAGTGGTCAGCGGCTCTTCGATGTTGGCCTCCATCAACAGCACCGCCTGGGTGAGTTTCGGATGGCTGGAGCCCAGGCGATTCTGCAACGGGATGCGCTGACGCTCGCCGCCCTCACGAATGCGCTCGACCACCAGTTCCTCCGATACCGCACCGGCCAGCTCCGCACCGTGATCGCGGGCCAGCACTGCCAGCAGCAAATCGAGCACCGACATGCCGCCGCACGCCGTCAGGCGATCGCGATCCCAGTCGAACAAATGACTGGTGGCGATAACCTTCGGAAAACGCTCGGCGAAATCATCCTGCCAGCGCCAATGCACCGCAGCGCGGTAACCATCGAGCAAACCCAGTTGCGCCAACGGATAGACACCGGCCGACAAACCACCGATCACACAACCGGCACGCACCAGTTGCTTGAGTTGACTGCTGAGCGCCGGCGCAAGCGCGGCCGGCGGCTCATCGGCCAGCAGAAACAGTTTCTGGAAATTTTCCAGCCTGCCGGCCCACGGTTCGCCCGGCAGCTGCCACTCGCCTTCGGCCGGCGTCTCCGCCTGCAGGAACGACAACTCGTAGACCACCTCCGGATGCACACGCTGGGCAACACGCAAGGCCTCCTCAGCCAGCGCCAGCGTCAGAGCTTTAGTGCTGGGCCAAATCAGGAAACCAATTCGATGGGCAGTCATGGGCGGGCTATCCGAAGCGAGAAACTGTGATGAAGGCATGGGCCAATGCTAGCCCGTAATTGAACGCAAATCTCAAAACCAACCAAGAACCATTGTGGGAGCTGGCTTGCCAGCGATGGCGGTATATCCGAGCCAGAGATGCCATCTGGCCCACCGCTATCGCTGGCAAGCCAGCTCCCACAGAGTTCAAGAGCCTTTTGGGCGGCGAAGCATGCACCATTCGGGTGCACAATGCAGCCCTGATTACTTGAGGCTGCCCGAAAGGAATTGCTGCAGACGCTCCGATTGCGGGTTCACCAGCACTTCGCGCGGGTTGCCGCTTTCTTCGACCAGGCCTTTGTGCAGGAACACCAACTGGTTCGACACTTCACGGGCAAAGCCCATTTCGTGGGTCACCACCACCATGGTCCGGCCTTCCTGGGCCAGGGACTGCATCACTTTCAGCACGTCGCCGACCAGTTCCGGGTCGAGCGCCGAAGTCGGTTCGTCGAACAGCATCACCTCAGGCTCCATCGCCAGCGCACGGGCAATCGCCACGCGCTGCTGCTCACCGCCGGACATGTGGCCCGGGAAGGCGTCCTTGCGATGCGCCACGCCAACCTTGTTCAGGTAATGCTCGGCCTTGTCGCGCGCTTCGGCCTTGGATACGCCCAGCACGTGCACCGGCGCTTCCATGATGTTTTCCAGCGCGGTCATGTGCGACCACAGGTTGAAGTGCTGGAACACCATCGACAGGCGCGAACGCATGCGTTGCAGCTGCTTGGGATCGGCAGCCTTCAGCGCGCCGTCCTTGTTCGCCACCAGTTTCAGCTCTTCGTTGTTGAGCAGGATCTTGCCCGCGTGCGGCTGCTCCAGCAGGTTGATGCAGCGCAGGAAAGTACTTTTGCCGGAGCCACTGGAGCCGATGATGCTGATCACATCGCCAGCTGCCGCTTTCAGGGACACGCCCTTGAGCACTTCGTGACTGCCATAGCGTTTATGCAGGTCTTGGACTTCAAGTTTGTACATGCGGTCGGTCTCACAGAAACAGTCAGTCGTTGAGCAAGCGCCCGTGACGCAGCGCTTCGCGCCCCGCCACCTTGGCCAGCCAGAAACCGGGTTGGGCATAACGCAGCCGTTCAATGGCAAACAGCACCCCGGACGTACCAGCACACACCGTGCTGACCCGATCCGCCAGCGGATCGATTACTTCAAAAATCTCATCACCGGCTTCGATCCACTCGCCGGGTTTACGCAGAAAACTCACCACGCCGGGATGCGGCGCGAACAGCAATTCGGTGCCTTCGAACGGCATGCCTTCGCAGGCGTCCTGCGCAGGCTCGGGCCATTGGCCACCGATCAGCCCCTGCTCGGCAAGGAACGCCAGGATGCCTTCAGCATGAGCCTCTGCCTCTGGGCGACCCGTATCGGCCTGACCACCCAGTTCAAGGGTAGTCGCCAGGCACGCCAGCGGAATCTGTGCATCCGGGAACAGGCGCGACAACCGCAGCCACGGCAGCGAGCAGGCTTCATCGAAGGAACTGCCGCCGGAATCTTCCGCCAGCAGGCCGACCCGAACATTCAGGTGCGCGGCCAGCGAGCGCCACTGCGGCCAGTGTTGCGGCAAGGCATACATGTGCAGCGCCGCTTCGCTGTCGCAATGCAGATCCAGCACGACATCGGCGGTGCAGGCATGACTGAGCAGTACACGCTGCATGCCCTGCAATTGACTGGTGGCCGGTGGCAACGCCGCCAGCACGTCACTCATGGCCTGGCGGATCAAGCGGATGTTGGCGTGCGGGTCGTCACCCAGGTGCCCGTCGACTTGCGCAGCCACCGGCGCGCTGAGCTCGACGAAATCCCGGTTGAAGTTCTTGCCGCTTCCCGCCTCGAAACGCCCCTGGTGATTACCCTGCAGCAACTGGCCGAGGCCCAGTGGATTGGCCACGGGCACCAGCTCGATGACGCCGTTGAGCAAGCCTTGGGCTTCGAGTTCGGCCAGGCGCTTTTTCAACGTCCAGGCCGTGCGCATGCCCGGCAATTCATCGGCGTGCAGGCTGGCCTGAATGTAGGCCTTGCGCTCGCCCCTGCCGAAGCGGAATACAGAAATCCGGCGCTCGCTGCCCAGATGGCTCCAGGGCAATGTGTGATCGATGCGTTCCATATCAGTGCTTCCGCGGAGCCAGGTAGCTCAGCCAGCGACGCTCGGCCAGCTTGAACAGCTTCACCAGAATGAACGTCAGACACAGGTAGAACACGCCCGCCGTGATGTACGCCTCGAACGGCAGATAGAACTGGGCGTTGACCGTGCGTGCGGCACCGGTGATGTCGATCAGGGTCACGATGGATGCAAGACTGGTTGTCTGCAGCATCATGATCACTTCGTTGCTGTACTGCGGCAGCGCACGGCGCAGGGCCGACGGCAGCAGGATGCGCTTGTACATCTTGATCCGCGACATACCCATGGCCTTGGCCGCTTCGATCTCGCCGTTCGGCGTGGCGCGCAGGCTGCCGGCGATGATTTCGGCGGTGTAGGCGCTGGTGTTGATGGCGAACGCCAGGCAGGCACAGAAAGTTGCGCTGGACAGCCACGGCCAGAGGAAGCTTTCACGCACCACTTCAAACTGCGCCAGACCGTAGTAGATCAGGAACAGCTGCACCAGCATCGGCGTACCGCGAATAACGTAGGTATAGAGCCACGCCGTCATATTGACCACGGCGTTTTTCGATACGCGCATCAAGCCCAGCGGCAACGCACACAGCAAGCCGAAGAACAGCGACAGCGCGAGCAGTTTGAGGGTGGTCACCAGGCCGCCGAGGTACAGCGGCAAGGCCTCCCAAATGACGTTGTAGTCGAAGATCATAGCTCAGCCGCCCTTACGCCTACCGAGTAGCGCTTCTCAAGGTGACGCAATGCCAGCAACGAAGCACTGGTGATCACCAGGTACATCGCCGCCACTGCGAGGAAGAAGGTAAAAGGCTCACGGGTGGCGTCGGCCGCCTGCTTGGCCTTGAACATCATGTCTTGCAGACCCACCACCGAAATCAGCGCGGTGGCCTTGGTCAGTACCAGCCAGTTGTTGGTGAAACCGGGAATCGCCAGGCGAATCATCTGCGGCACCATCACCCGGAAGAACACCTGGAGGCTGCTCATGCCGTAGGCCATGCCGGCTTCGGCCTGCCCCTTGGGAATGGCCATGAACGCGCCACGGAAGGTTTCCGACAAGTAGGCACCGAAGATGAAGCCCAGGGTGCCGATACCGGCGGCCAGCGGGTTCAGGTCGATGTATTCGTCATAGCCCAGCATGGGCGCAACACGGTTGAGCAGATCCTGGCCGCCGTAGAAAATCAGCAGGATCAGCACCAGATCGGGAACGCCGCGAATTACCGTGGCATACAGATCGCCCAGCCAGGCCAGCCAGCGAACCGGCGAAAGGCGCAAGGCCACGCCGATCAAGCCCAGAACAATGGCCAGGGCCATGGACGACAAGGCGAGCTGAAGCGTCAGCCAAGTGCCATCAAGGATGACAGCCCCGTAGCCTTTCAACATGATTCAGGTCCTCGGAAGTTGGGATGAAAAAATGGCGCAAACCTCAGAGATCCTGTTGCTTGCGCCATTTCGGACTTGTCGCCTGGACGTATTACTTGCCGTAGATATCGAAGGCGAAGTATTTGTCCTGGATTTGCTTGTACTTGCCGTTTTCGCGGATGGCCGCGATGGCGGCATTGAGCTTGTCCAGCTCGGCCTGGTCGCCTTTGCGCACGGCGATACCTACGCCGTCGCCGAAATATTTGACGTCGGTGAACGCAGGGCCCACGAACGCGAAACCTTTACCGGCGTCGGTTTTCAGGAAACCGTCATCCAGCAGCGTAGCGTCTGCCACGGTGCCGTCGAGGCGACCGGCCGCCACATCCAGATAAATTTCGTTCTGCGAACCGTAAGGTTTGATTTCAGCGCCCAGCGGGGCCAGGACTTCACGGGCGAAGCGCTCGTGGATCGAGCCGCGCTGCACGCCGATGTTCTTGCCCTTGAGCTCGGTCAGATTGTCGCTGACCTGAGTGCCGGCCTTCATGACCAGGCGCGCCGGGGTGTTGTAGTACTTGTTGGTGAAGTCCACGGACTTCTTGCGATCTTCAGTGATCGACATGGACGACAGGATCGCGTCGATCTTGCGCACTTTCAGTGCAGGGATCAGACCGTCGAACTCTTGCTCGACCCACACGCACTTGATCTTCATCTCTTCGCACAGGGCGTTGCCGATGTCGTAGTCAAAACCAACGATGCTGCCATCCGGGGCCTTGGAGGCGAACGGAGGGTAAGCCGCTTCGATACCGATCTTCAGAGGTTTTTCATCAGCGAAGGTTGGCACAGACAGCACGCAGGACATTGCCAGGGCGCCAAGCAGCATGAGTTTCTTCATGTCGGGACTCCATCGGTAAAGGGCTAAAACGGCAGAGTGAGCGATAGCCCAATATGCGAATGAGTGAAACCGCAAAGCAGCGCTGCGTCCTAGGAAGCGTGTGCGAATTTTCAACACAGGCAACGACGAGCGAGTGATTGGCATTCTAGCGACAGGCCCGAAGCCGATATTTCTTCAATGCGACAACTAGTTACAGAAGCGCTGAGAAAGCCATTCGGGCACATTGACAGCCTCGCAAAATCATGCAAAGGCAAAAGACAGGGAACCGATCTACGCTGCAAATTGCGGGCCTATTATTGGCAAACCCTTCTAATCCGGCAAGCGTAGCGTGGGGTGTTATTTTTCATGAGGCGTTTTCAGGCGCCGAGTCGGCGCTCGGCGTTTCCCTTCGCCCCGTCACGGAGCAAGGCGGTTACACATTTAGTAACTTGAAGAATCGCAGGTAACAGTGGGAAAGGGCCTACAGGGTAAACCGATAATTATTGATTGAGTCCTTTGTCACCGGATTCATTGTCGCCTGACAGATTGCCTTCGCTGGCAAGCCAGCTCCCACACGGATTTCGGTTGTGGGTGGATCCTGGGCACACCTCAAAAACCTGTGGGAGCTGGCTTGCCAGCGATGAGGCCAGCAAAACCGGCACAAAACTCCAAGACACAAAAAAGCCCCGCTCGGCACATACCGAACGGGGCTTTTCCGCACTCTAGACCCGCCGCTTACGCGACATTCATGGTCTTGTGCGTATCAATCAGATGCTGCACCACACCCGGATCGGCCAAGGTGGAGATATCGCCCAGGCCTTCGTACTCGGCCGTGGCAATCTTGCGCAGAATCCGCCGCATGATCTTGCCCGAACGCGTCTTCGGCAGGCCCGGCGCCCACTGGATCACATCCGGCGAGGCAATCGGGC
>NZ_JBNNVQ010000118.1:0-17077 GCF_050280625.1 Pseudomonas sp. NPDC089569 | reverse complement strand
GTCGAAGGCATCAAGCACGGCGTGCGCAAGGTCAACATCGACACCGACCTGCGCCTGGCCTCCACTGGCGCCATGCGTCGCCTGATGGCCACCAACCCGAGCGAGTTCGACCCGCGTAAATTCTTCGGCGCCACCGTCACCGCCATGCGCGACGTGTGCATCGCCCGCTACGAAGCCTTCGGCACCGCCGGCAATGCCTCGAAGATCAAGCCGATCTCCCTGGAAGGCATGTACCAGCGTTATCTGAAAGGTGAGCTGAACGCCAAGGTCAACTAAGACTTGGGTGTTTGTGCTGCATGAAAAACCCGCCGAAAGGCGGGTTTTTTTATTCCGTTTTTTTAGTTTTGTTTGAATGCTTACTTGGAAATGATATTGCGGTCTGTCAACTCTGACAGTTGTTCGATTAATTCTAAAAAATGAATATCGAACCTCAACAAGCCGCTTTCCACGGCGTTCCATGCATGCCTTCAGGGAGGTGTTATGGACAGTGCAGCTCAAGCCGAACTGGATGTAGCAAAGGTGGGGGATCGGGTTTTTGTGGATTTTGTTTTTAATGATGCGATTTCAGGGGCGGAGGAGGTTCGAAATCTTACAGGTAGACTGGACTATAAAGATGCCTCGATGATTGCCGTCACCGGAGAGAGTGGAGATGGTGTCTCTCGATCCGTTCTCATAAAAAGAATTACCAGCTTTAATCTGGATAGACTAACTTCGAGTCCTGCATCGATATACATCACAACACCGGCTCAGAAAACGATAGCGCTACAGGTTGTCGCAACAGATACGGTTGAAGATGTGAAAGCGAAAATTCAAGAGAAAGCAGGTTTGGCGCCAGATAGTCTGCAATTGATATTTTCAGGAAAAGCTCTGGTAAATGAGAGAAGTCTGGCCAGTTACAATGTGCTGGTCGGGTCGGTATTGAATCTAGTGATTCGTTAATGTTTGAAGATTAAATATTCTTTGCCCTGGAGCCACCAGTACATGACTTCGAAAGTCTGCCGATAAGCGTTGCACCGAACTTGTTGACTGTAGGAGCGAGCATGCTCGCGATGGTCGTTAACGATAACGCGAGCTTCCTGGCTATACGCGGCGTACTTGAGTTCACCGCGGGCAAGTCGGATCGACGCACCGCTCGCTCCTGAAAAAAAACGATAAGCAGGTTTTTAAAGTGAGCTTCGACTATTTGTTGTGATCGATATCCAGCTTGCTGAACGTCACTTTGCCGCCCTCCGTCGTGTAGCCGGTATTGTCCTGCACATACACGCCGGCCTTGAAGTACAGCGGCTTGTCGCGCCAGGTGGCGCTGATTTTGGTGTCCCACTGATAGCCGGCGGCACTGATGCCCAGTGCGCCGCCGGGGCTCAAGTGGATGAGGTAGGAAAACTCGCGGTTCAGTTTCACGCCGGTGGCGATGATGATGACCCGGCCTTCATCGTCATCGGGATGCATACGTACCTTGGCGACGATGTTGCCGGTTTCGGTTGTGGTCTTGTATTGATATTCGACCTTCACCAGTGGCTTCTGGCTGTTGAAGGCGTGGATCTGACCGATGACGATCTTGCCCGAACTCGGTACCTGGTTTACCGCCAACGTTGCACGCAACAAGTTGTCGGCATCCGGGTACAACCAGTTTTTCAACGTGCCGTTGCTGTAGGTTTCCCGCAGTTCGGTGCGTGGATAGATTGCGTTTTCCGTGCGTGAGCCTGTCACCGGGGTCCAGAAATACAGCGTACCGGTATCGGAATGGAAGTATTGATCCTTGAAGCCGTTGACCAGTTTCGAGGTTTCCACAGTGTACGGCGGGGTGCCGACAGGAACGCTCAGGTTCCAGGTTGCGAGGTCGATCATTGTCAAAGCTTCCGCGAGTTGTTGCTGCACGCGCGTACCAATGGCTCTAGCACGCGCTTTTGGGGGCGATCTTTATAAGCGCAGCGCGTGTTTTTGTTAACGCCCGTCCGGCGGTTGGCTGGCGTCAACATCCTGTCGAAGTGCCATATCGCCCGGTTTTGTTGGCTTGCAGCGATGACCGTTAGTCGGCAAATGAACGCATTGGTTAAATGATGGCGTACTGACACCTTCTGCTTTTGTGGAACCCGGTCTAGAGTGATGGCACAGTATCTGTCCGGTTTTCACGAGAAATCGGCCTGACGTCCTGAATAAAGAGAAGCAGCATGGAATGCGCGCCCCCACCGCCAGTCGAAGGCAACCCAACCCTTCTGATAGTCGATGACTACCCTGAAAACCTGATCAGCATGCGGGCGTTGTTGCAGCGCCAGGACTGGCAGGTCATTACCGCCGCCTCGGGCTTCGAGGCACTCAGTCTGCTGCTTGAACACGAAATCGATCTTGTCCTGCTGGATGTACAGATGCCCGGCATGGACGGATATGAAGTGGCGCGCCTGATGCGCGGCAGTCAGCGCACGCGGCTGACGCCGATCATTTTCCTGACCGCCAACGAGCAGTCACAGGATGCCGTGATCAAGGGCTATGCCAGTGGCGCGGTGGATTACCTGTTCAAGCCCTTTGACCCGCAGGTGCTCAAGCCCAAGGTCCAGGCATTGCTGGAGCATCAGCGCAATCGCCGGGCCTTGCAGCGCCTGAGCCACGACCTGGAGGTGGCCCGGGCATTCAATGCCTCGGTGCTGGAAAATGCCGCCGAGGGCATTCTGGTGGTGGGCGAGGACGGTCTGATTCGCTTCGCCAACCCGGCGATGTCACGGCTGCTCAACGCCACGGTACAGGAGCTGCAAGGCAGGGAGCTTCTGGATTTCCTGCAAAAACCCCACATCCCGGTATGGGCCGATTCGGAGTTCCTGAGCCTGTACAAGCGTGGGGAAACCTTGCGCCTGCATGATGCCTTGCTGCGTACGGCGCCCGGTCAACAGGTGCCGGTGGCCCTGTCCTGCGCCCCGTTGCCCGCAGAGCAGCATGCGATGGTGGTGACCGTGCTGGACATGTCGGTCGTGCGCCACCTGCACCAGCAACTTGAGTTCCAGGCCGTCACCGATCCCCTGACCGGACTGCTCAACCGTCGTGGCTTTCATCAGACGGTGGAAAATCTGCTGCTGCGCGGCGAGCGCTCCGACAGTGCCTGGGTCCTGATGTATCTGGATCTCGACGGTTTCAAGCGGGTGAACGACTCCCTGGGGCACGATGCGGGTGACCGGGTGTTGCGCTGGGTGTCCGAGCAGTTGAAGGCATGCCTGCGTCCCTTCGATATCCTGGCGCGCATGGGGGGCGACGAGTTCACCGCGTTGCTGGATCTGGAGTTCCCCGAGCAAGCGGCCAGGCTCGCCGAAAAACTGATCGAGCGTGTGTCGATCTGTCAGCAGGTCGACGGCCTGGATATCGCCCTGGGCGTGAGCATCGGCATCGCCACCTTTCCCGACTGTGGGGCCAATCTGGACGGCTTGTTGCGTGCTTCCGACATTGCCATGTATGAAGCCAAGCGCGCCGGCCGGCAGCAGTATCGTTTTTACGATCACGAAATGAATGGCCGGGCACGCTCGCGGTTGATGCTTGAAGAAAGCGTGCGTACAGCCATCGAGCACCGTGATTTCAATCTGGTCTATCAACCGCAGGTGGCGATTGCCGATGGGCGGATTCGCGGGTTCGAAGCCTTGTTGCGTTGGCAGCACCCGAGCGTGGGCGATGTCCCGCCGGGGTTGTTCCTGCCGTTGCTGGAGGAGGCGCGTTTGATCAGTCGCCTGGGTAGCTGGATTTACCAGCGCAGCGCTGCGCAACGCAAAGCCTGGGAAGGTCAGTTTGCCGAGGACCTGGTGCTGGGGGTCAGCCTGAGCGCCACCCAGTTCGCCATGCCCAATCTGGTCACCGAATTGCGCCAGGTGCTGGAGCGTCACGGCTTGCAGCCGCGTCATCTGGAAGTCGAGGTGACGGAAGACGCCTTGATGCACAACCCGGAAGAAACCCGCAAGCAATTGCGATTGCTGCGCAACCTGGGGGTGCGGGTGGCGCTGGATGATTTTGGTTCAGGGCCCTGTTCGCTGTCACACCTGCGCGATCTGGAACTGGACACGCTCAAGCTTGATCGGCATTTGATCGCCCGGTTACCGGAGTCCGCGCGGGATGCCGCGCTGGTTCGCAGTGTCATCGGATTGTGCAAACAGTACGACATGCTGGTCATTGCCGAAGGGGTGGAAACCGTCGCGCAGTATCAGTGGCTGCTGGCCAACGGATGTGAGTACGTGCAAGGTTTTCTGGTGGCGCGGCCGATGATGGCCGAGGATACCGGTCATTTTGTGCAGCCCTTCGACTGGAGCGCGCTCACCGGCTGAATTCGCTACACTGGCGACCTTTCCGTGATACGTGTTGCCGCTGCGATGACCGCGTTGAAATACCTCCAGGCTTATCCCGCTTCCTTGCAGGATCAGGTGCGCCAGCTGATCTCCGACGGTCGGCTTGGCGAATACCTGAGCAAGCGCTACCCGCAGAAGCACGAGGTGCAGAGCGACAAGGCGCTGTACACCTATGCGCTCGACCTCAAGCAGCAATATCTGCGCAATGCACCGGCCATCGACAAAGTACTGTTCGATAACCGCCTGGACCTGACCCATCGAGCCCTGGGCCTGCACACCGCAATCTCGCGGGTGCAGGGCGGCAAGCTCAAGGCCAAGAAGGAAATTCGTGTGGCGTCGTTGTTCAAGGAGGCGCCCGCCGAGTTCCTGAAGATGATCGTGGTCCACGAGTTGGCGCATTTCAGGGAATCGGATCACAACAAGGCGTTCTACCAACTGTGCGAACACATGTTGCCGGGTTATCACCAGGTGGAGTTCGATGTGCGGGTATACCTGACCTGGCGGGACATGCAGTAGCTGGCACCCAATAATCGCTACAAGGAGTGTGTGGATGGATGTGAGCAAGACCAAGAGCAGCTTCTATCGCCGCCTGTATGTGGCTTACCTGATCGACAGCGGACTGGCCAGCAGTGTTCCGGCATTGACCGACGTCACCGGTATGCCGCGACGTACCGCTCAGGACACCATCGCGGCCCTGGCGGATCTGGATATCGTTTGCGAATTCGAGCAGGAAGAAGGTGCGCGCAATCATGCCGGCCGTTACCGGATACGCGATTGGGGGGCGATTGACCGGGGGTGGATCGAACGCAACCTGCGGCAGATCAAAGCGGTGTTGGAGTATCCGTAGGTCCAGTGATTATTGGACTGGCCTCATCGCGAGCAGGCTCGCTCCCACATTGGAGCCGTGGTGTACAAAACCTGTGGGAGCGAGCCTGCTCGCGATTGGGCTTCAAAGTCGACGCATGCCGATGTGGGGAATGCCATCCTCGACATACACCTCACCCGCCACCTCAAACCCGTACCGCCCGTAATATCCCTGCAAGTGCGCCTGGGCCGAGAGATAGATCGGCATATCGGGCCAGCGTTTTTCTATCTGTATGAGCGCCTGTTCCATCAACTGATGCCCAAGTCCCGTGCCTCGTGCCCGGGGCGCGATGATCACCCGGCCGATCACCACGTCGCCACCTTGCAGCTCGGGATCGAGCAGGCGCAGGTAGGCGACCAGTCGATCTTCATCCCAGGCCATCAAATGGCAAGTGTCACCTTCCAGATCCTGGCCATCGATGTCCTGATAAATGCACTGCTGCTCGATGACGAACACCTCGCAGCGAAGCTGCAAAATGGCGTACAGCTGCTCTTTGCCCAGATCGCTGTGGTGCTTGCAGACCCATTCGATTGTCATGTCCTGATTCCCTGAAAACGTCTGCGTGATACTAAGCGCCCCAACGAAGGATGTCTGTATGGCAGGGAAATCTGTGATATAGACCAAAATGCCATCATTCATTTCACGCGCTGCTGTCTTCTTTGTGTAATCTGCAAGGGTGCGATGTGCAGTGGCTTCAATGAGCTAACGTTTAGTACCTGAGCGTGCCGGTACGGGATCTTGGAGTTTTGGCTGAAAACACGTCGGGCAGCCCGCCCGCTAAGGATTTTCCAGCATGCCGCGATTGCATCGAGCCTTTGCTTTGATCGGATTGCTGTTGCTTGTTCAAGACGCTGCGGCAGAAAAGCTGCGCCTGGTCGCCGATGCCTGGCCGCCTTTTACCGATAACACGCTGGTCAACGGCGGATTGGCTACCGACATTGTCAGTACCGCGCTGGCGCGAGCCGGCTATGCCAGTGACTTCGAGCAGGTGCCCTGGGCGCGGGCATTGCTGGGTGTGGGTGAAGGCCGATACGACGTGCTGGTCAACGCCTGGTACAACGACGAGCGCACCAGGATCGGCCAGTTTTCCGCCGAATATCTTGTCAACCGTGTGCGCTTTATCAAACGCAAGGACACACCGATCGAATTCAATAATCTGCAGCAACTGCACACCTACCCGGTGGCGGTGGTGCGCGGTTATGCCTATTCACCGGCGTTCGACAATGATGAGTCACTGCAGAAAGTACCGGTGCACAATTTCGCCATGGCTGTGCGCATGGTCGCCGCCGATCGGGTCAAGCTGACCCTGGAAGATGAATACGTCGCGCGTTACTACCTGGCCCGTGAATCCACCAAAGTGCGCAACGCCGTGGAGTTTTTGCCTACGCCGCTGAGCGAAAACAGCCTGCACATCCTGGTCAGCCTGAAAAACCCGGAACATGAGCAGATCGTCGCCGGATTCGATCGGGAAATTGCAGCGATGAAAGCCGATGGCAGTTATGCACGATTGATGAAGCAGCATGGGATGTAAGCGGCGGGTATAACGCCAACCCTCAGTCCTCGCTCGTATCCTTGATCAGATGCGCCGCCAGGGTGCGTAGCGGTCCCAGTTGCCGGTACATCAAGGCCAGCTGGGTCTGCACCAGTCGTTGACCTTCGTCGATTTCATCGGGCATCTGCTCCAGCTCATTGGCCAGCGCTTCTTCCTCATCGCTTTGTATGGCAATGGCCGACTTGCTGACCAGGCCCTGGGCGATTTCGTCGATGCTGCCGGCCAGTTTCATGCCGGCGCCTTCAATCAACAGCTCGTGCACTTCTGGCGGCAGTCGGGTTTCCCGGTGCGCACCCAGGCCTGACAGGTAACTGAGCAGCGTGTGCGACAGCACCAGAAAGCGGAACCCCACATCCGCCTCCTTACGGAAGTGCCCCGGCTCCATCAGCATGTTGGCCAGGGTGGTCGACAGCGCCGCATCGGCATTGTGCGCATTGCGGCGCGCTAGGCGGTACGCCAGGTCATCACGCTTGCCGGCCGCGTATTGCTGCATGATCTGGCGCAGGTAGATGCTGTTGCAGGCCAGGGTATTGGCCAGCACTTTGTGCAGGCTGCGGCCTTGCCAGTCCGGCAGAAACAGGAGTACAGCCAGACCGGCGATCAGGCTGCCGAGCAAGGTATCGAACAGCCGTGGCAAAAACAGCCCGTAGCCATCACCCACCTGGTTGAAGCAGAACAGCACCATCAGGGTGATCGCTGCTGTCGCCACGGTGTAGCGGGTGGTTCGATTGGTAAAGAACACCACCCCGGCGGCAATCGCGAAACACGACTGGATCAGCGGATTGGGGAACAGATCGAACAGGGCCCAGGCCAGCGTCAGGCCAATTGCAGTGCCGATGATCCTTTGACCCAGTTTGCGTCGAGTGGCGCCATAGTTCGGCTGGCAGACAAAAAGCGTCGTCAGGATGATCCAGTAACCCTGGGACGGGTGGATCAAATGCACCATCGCGTAGCCGATGCTCAAGGCCAGGGGCAAGCGCAGGGCATGGCGGAACAGCAGCGAGGTCGGCGTCAGCTGTGTGCGCAGGCGCATCCAGACATCCTTGAGATTGCGCGGCGAGCGGTCGAGCAGACTGCTGTCGGTGGCATCGGCCAGGGCGTCGGGATTGCTGGCGTCGCTGAGCAATCGGTCGAGGGTGCCGAGGTTCGCCGCCAGTGCCCGCAACGAGCGCAACAAGCCGCGCCAGGCCGGGTTACTCTGGATGCGCAGGTGTTCGAGCGAAGCATGCAGATCGTTCAAGGCTTCGGCGAAGCTGGCGTCATAGGTGAATGGCTGGCGCATCTGGATCGATTCGGCCAGGGCCCGGCAAGCCTTGCCTTGCTGGCGCAACAGGCGCTGACAGCGGAACAGCACGTCGCTATGGAAAAACGCTTCGGCCAGGGCGTTGTAAGGGTAGTGCGAGGAGCTGGCGCGCTCGTGGATGTCCTGGGCCAGGAAGTAGAGTTTCAGGTAGCGGCTGACCTTCGAGCCGGGCCGACCGTTGCCGACCCGGTGCAGGATGATTTCCTTGGCGGCATTGAGTGCCGCCACCACCCGGCCGTTTTGTTGGGCCAGCTCCAGACGCCGGGCCTCGACATCGATCTGCCGGATTGGCTCGAACAGCGACGATTTGAGCTTGAGGTAAAAACCCAGCTCCCGGAACAGCCGCGCCAGGCTTTGCTGCACCGGCTGATTGGAAAACAGCACCTGCCACAGCACCGAGAGCAGGCCATACCAGGCCGCACCGGCCACCAGCAGAACAGGTTCGTGCCAGAAATCGGTCACCGCGCCACCGCGCTGGTCCACGCCGATCATGGTGTAGACCGACAGAATCAACGTCGCCGAGGCGATCGCGCCATAGCGTTCGCCCAGTGCACCCAGCATCGTCAGACCAAAACTGGCCAGAGCGAAGGCGACGATGAAAACAATGGGGTAGGGGAACAGCAGCTCGACCGACAGCGCGGCGACCATGAAACACACCAGCGTCACCGCCAGCGCGTTGAGGCGGCCTTGCCAGCTGTCGTCGGTTTCGGCCAGGGCACTGGCGATAATTCCCAGGAACAACGGGATCAGCAATCCCATTTCATCCTGATACCAGCACAGCGCCATGGTGCCGGTCAGGGCGATGAACACCCGCACGCTATAGCTGAATTTATCCAGCGCCCACAGGCGACGCAGAGACTGACGAAACGAGGTCGATGACATGAAATGCGAGGGCCTTCCGAGGCGATGACGCTAAATTGAGCCAGTAATGACGCCGACGCAATGGCGGCGATCACATCAAGCAGCAAAATCCATTCCGTTCATGCGCCCCAGATCAATGTGGGAGCGAGCCTGCTCGCGATGAGGTCGGTACATTCAACATGGATGTCGACTGTCAGACCGCTATCGCGAGCAGGCTCGCTCCCACATTTAGAGTTGTGTTCGTCAGACGTACTGCGCGGCCGCGTAGCCCGAGGCCCAGGCCCACTGGAAGTTGAAGCCGCCCAAATGGCCGGTGACATCGAGCACTTCGCCGATGAAATACAGGCCCGGGCTTTTCTGCGATTCCATGGTCTTGGACGACACCTCGTTGGTGTCCACGCCGCCCAGGGTCACTTCGGCGGTGCGGTAGCCCTCGGTACCGGCCGGGACGACTTTCCAGCTCGCCAGTTTTTCGGCGATATCGGCAATCTCCGCATGGGTGTACTGCTTCATCGGTTTGGAGACGAACCAGTCATCCGCCAACAGGTTGGCCATTTTCTTGGTGAAGATCTCGCCGAGCAGGGTTTTCAGTTCGCTGTTGGGGCGTTCGGCTTGCTGCTGTTGCAGCCAGGTCGGTACGTCATGGTCCGGCAGCAGGTTGATTTCCACCGTGTCGCCCGGCTCCCAGAACGAAGAGATCTGCAAAATCGCCGGGCCGCTGAGACCACGGTGGGTGAACAGGATGTTCTCGCGGAAGCTCTGGTCATTGCAGCTCACCAGGCAATCCACCGACGTGCCGGACAGCTCGGTGCACAAGGCCTTGAGCTGATCGGTGATGGTGAAGGGCACCAGGCCCGCGCGAGTTGGCAGCAGCTCATGGCCGAACTGTTTGGCCACCTGATAGCCGAAACCGGTGGCGCCCAGCGTCGGGATCGACAGGCCGCCGGTGGCGATCACCAGCGATTCGCAGGTCACCTGGCCGAGCGTCGTGTCGAGCAAATAACCCTTTTCCAGCTTCTCGATGGTCTGGATCGAGGTGTCCAGGTGCAGGCTGACGCCCACCTGATTGCACTCCTCGAGCAGCATTTCCAGGATGTCGCTGGACTTGTTATCGCAGAACAACTGGCCGAGTTTTTTCTCGTGATAAGGCACGCCGTGCTTGGCCACCATGCCAATGAAATCCCATTGGGTGTAGCGGGCCAGGGCCGATTTGCAGAAGTGCGCATTCTGCGAGAGAAAATTGCCCGGTTCCGTGTACATGTTGGTGAAATTGCAGCGGCCACCACCCGACATCAGGATTTTCTTGCCGGCCTTGTTGGCATGGTCGAGCAACAGCACCTTGCGTCCGCGACCGGCGGCAGTCAGTGCACACATCAACCCTGCGGCGCCAGCGCCAATAATCACGACTTCGGTAGAGCGCAAAACGGTGTCCTCTTGATGACTCACCACAAAACGAACCTGTAGGAGCGAGCACGCTCGCGATGGAAGACGGAGCACCGCTGGGCATCAGACAGCCCGCGTCATTGTTGACGACCATCGCGAGCGTGCTCGCTCCTGCAGGGGGAAGCGTTTTTACAAAATACGCACGCGCAGCGAACGGCCCTTGATCTTGCCGCTGTTCAGGCGCTGCAAGGCCTGCTTGGCGATGCCACGCTCCACGGCCACGTAGGCCTGGAAGTCGAAGATCGCAATCTTGCCGACCTGAGTGCCGGGGATGCCGGCATCACCGGTCAGTGCGCCGAGGATGTCGCCAGGACGCACCTTGTCCTTGCGACCGGCGGCGATGCACAGGGTGCTCATGGCCGGCAGCAGTGGGCCACTGCCCTGGGACTTGAGATTGTCCACTTGGTCCCAGTTCAGGGGCGATTTCTGCAGTTGTTCGATGGCCTGCGCACGGTGAGCCTCGGAGGGCGCGACCAGGCTGATCGCGATGCCTTTCTCGCCGGCCCGGCCGGTACGGCCGACGCGGTGGATGTGGATTTCCGAATCGCGCGCCAGTTCGACGTTGATCACCATGTCCAGCGAATCGATGTCCAGGCCGCGGGCGGCGACGTCGGTAGCCACCAGCACGGAGGTGCTGCGGTTGGCGAACATGGCCAGCACCTGATCGCGGTCACGCTGTTCCAGATCGCCGTGCAGGCCGACTGCACTGATGCCTTTGGCGGTCAGGTGATCGACCGTGTCCTGTACTTGCTGCTTGGTAAAGCAGAACGCCACGCAGGAGGCAGGGCGGAAATGCCCAAGCACCTTGGTCACGGCGCTCATGCGATCTTCCGGGGCAATCTCGTAGAAACGCTGCTCGATCTGCGTGTCGTCGTGCAATGCCTCGACCTTGACCTGCTGCGGATTGCGCATGAATTTGGACGCAAGCTGCTTGATGCCCACCGGATAGGTTGCCGAGAACAGCAGGGTCTGACGGCGTTCCGGGGTCTGCTGGATGATGTCTTCGATGGCGTCGTAGAAACCCATGTCGAGCATGCGGTCGGCTTCGTCGAGAACCAGCGTGTTCACGCCATCGAGTACCAGCGAGCCTTTGCGCAGGTGCTGCTGAATGCGCCCCGGCGTGCCGACGATGATGTGCGCGCCGTGTTCCAGCGAAGCGATCTGCGGACCGAAGGACACGCCGCCACAGAGGGTCAGCACCTTGATGTTGTCTTCGGCACGGGCCAGGCGGCGGATTTCCTTGGCGACCTGGTCGGCCAGCTCGCGGGTCGGGCAAATGACCAGGGCCTGGCAACCGAAGTAGCGCGGGTTGATCGGGTTGAGCAGGCCGATGCCGAAGGCGGCGGTCTTGCCGCTGCCGGTCTTGGCCTGGGCGATCAGATCCAGCCCCTTGAGGATCACCGGCAAGCTTTGCGCCTGGATCGGCGTCATCTGGGCATAACCGAGAGAATCGAGGTTAGCCAGCATGGCGGCGGACAGCGGCAAAGTATTAAAAGCGGTGGCGATGGTGGTCACGGGACTGGCCTGCAAAACAAAATGTCGCGCAGTGTACCAGCCCGATGGCCATTCGCCCTAAGGCTCGATGTGTTCTTCCGGACGTTTGACGCGCCGTCCGTCTTCCTTTGAGAGCTGGGAGAAGATCGTCGCAGCCAGCATCGCCATGATCCCGACAGTCACGAACGTCAGCTGAAACGCGCCCAATACGGTTTCAACGCCATCGTTGCCGATCTCGGCGGTAAACCCGCCCAGCAGCGCACCGGCACAGGCCACACCCAGGCTCAACGACAATTGCGCCACCACCGACAGCAAACTGTTGCCGCTGCTGGCGCTGGCGTCGTCCAGGTCGATCAGCGTCACGGTGTTCATCGCGGTGAATTGCAGAGAGTTGATGGCGCCCAGGATCGCCAACAGGCACAACAGCAGCCAATACGGCGTCTGCTCGCTGACCAGGCCCATGCTCGCCAGCATGATGCCCAGCGCCAGGGTGTTGCCGGTGAGCACGATGCGATAGCCCAGGCGCTCGATCAGCGGCCGTGCCACCCACTTGGCGATCATCGCCGCTGCGGCCAGCGGCAGCATGCTCATCCCGGCCTGTGACGGCGTATAGCCCAGTGCGACTTGCAGCAGCAAGGGCACGAGAAACGGCAGGGCGCCGCTACCGAGTCGGGCGAACAGGTTGCCGAGAATGCCGACGGCAAAGGTGCGGGTCTTGAACAGCGAAGGTGCGAACAGAGGGTTTTCGATATGTCCGGCCCGCAGCCAGTACGCCGCCAGACAGGCCATGCCACCGAACAGCAGCAACATCACCCGCAGGTGCGGCAGGTGCAGCTCGCCCAGGCCTTCCATGGCGATGGTGATCAGAATCATCGCTGCGCCGAACAGCACGAAGCCCAGGCTATCGAAACGCGTGCGCTCGCTGCCACGCAGGTCGGGGATGAACTTCCACACGGCGTAACAACCGACCAGCCCGACCGGCAGGTTGATCAGGAAGATCCAGTGCCACGTCAGGTATTGCACCATCCAGCCGCCCATGGTCGGGCCGATCAAAGGGCCGAGCAGGCCGGGGATGGTAATGAAACCCATGATCCGCACCAGTTCGGAGCGTGGGTAGGCACGCAGCACTACCAGTCGCCCGACCGGCAGCATCAGCGCGCCACCCAGGCCCTGGATCACCCGGGCACCGATCAGCATGGTCAGACTGCTCGACATGGCGCAGAGCAATGAGCCGAAACTGAACAGCAGGATGGCGCCGAAGAAGATCTTTCGCGTACCGAAGCGGTCGGCGATCCACCCCGACGCCGGGATGAGCAAGGCGACCGTGAGCATGTAGGCAATGATCACGCCTTGCATGCGCAACGGATCTTCGGCCAGGTCGCGGGCCATGGCCGGCAGGGCGGTGTTGAGAATCGTCCCGTCCAGGGACTGCATGAAGAACGCAATGGCGACGACCCAGGGCACCCAGCGGGCAGTGATGGCGTCGAGAGGCGGGCGGTTGGGCATGGGACCTCTGTTGTCGGAAATGATCGTTCCCACGCTCCGCGTGGGAATGCCTCAATGGACGCTCGGCGTCCGCTCTTGGGACGCGGAGCGTCCCGGGCTGCATTCCCACGCAGAGCGTGGGAACGAGTAGGGTCAGAGGGTCAGGGTCAGCCGGCTGACCAGCGCCCCCGGCAGGAATGCCGAAGACGTACTGCGCTGGCTGTAGGTGCTCGCCGACAGCAGCAACTCCCGCTCTTCGGTCAGTGCCTCCAGCTGCGAACCGAGCAGGCTGAAGGCGCTGTCGTCGAAGCGCATGGTATTGACCGGTGCCTGGATTTCGCCGTTCTCGACCCAGAAAGTCGCGAACCGGGTCATGCCGGTCAGGCGCGCCGCCGGTTGATCCGAGAAGTTCAGGTACCACAGGTTGCTGATGTACAAACCGGTGCCCAACTGCTTGAGAATCTGCGCTTGTGGCAGCGCTCCCGCGGTCATGTTCAATGCACTGGGTGACTCATCGCTACCGGCGCCGTTGGCGGTCAGACCGTACTCGGCGGCACTGCGCGAACCGACCATGCGCTCGTCGGCCTTGCCTTCGGCGATCAGGCGCAAGTCGCTGCGCGGGTAGCCTTCGCCGGAAAACGCCGGGCTGAGCGAGCCGCTGACTTTCTCGTCGAGCGACACCAGCGGACTGAACGCCTGATCGCCGGCATACAGTTTTTGCAGCGGGCTGCTTTTACTGGCAATCGACTGCGCCGAAAATCCGCCCCAGCACAGCATGCCCATGATTTCCTCCAGCGCCGCCGGCGCCAGATACGCCCGATACTGCCCAGGCGCCAAGGTGCGCAGCGGCCGCCCCAGATAATCAAGCTGCTCGCGGGCTTGCTGGAAACGTTTGGCGAAACCGTCGCTGCTCCACTCATGGCCGGCATAACTGGCCTTCACGGCCTGGCCGTTTTCATGGAACAGGCTGAAGTCGAAGTTGAAGCTGTTGGCCTGATGCCAGCCGAACGCACCGCTGGAGCTGGCAAAACCACGGCTGATGGGGCCGGCCGCATAGAAACCGACCAGGTCCAGGCCCTCGGCGGCGCGGGTGATTTCAGCCACCACCTGTTCGGTGTCTGGCAGCGGATGCGCCTGCACGTTCTGGCTTTGCCAGCCGTTGTGGTTGAGCAGCAGGTACGGATCCTGCGGTAGCAGCGGCAGGGTCTCGCGCAGCTGTTGCAGGCCCTCGGTCAGGCGCTGAAGGTCAACCTGCGGGTCGCCGGCCAGGGTGATGTCGAGATCGGCGTGGCGGCCATCGTCGATCAGTTTCAGGCCGATGCTTGCCTGTTGCACCTGCCCGGCCTGACGCACCCTGGCATGGTTGAAGCGCACGAAGGCCGACGATTCGGCGGCGTAGCTGAGGGTGAATTGTTCCTGCTCGCGCAAGGCATCGCGCAAGCCGTTGACCAGGGCCTTGAATGACTCGAGCCGA
The DNA here is from genome assembly GCF_050280625.1 of Pseudomonas sp. NPDC089569. Taxonomy (NCBI): domain Bacteria; kingdom Pseudomonadati; phylum Pseudomonadota; class Gammaproteobacteria; order Pseudomonadales; family Pseudomonadaceae; genus Pseudomonas; species Pseudomonas sp. NPDC089569. The sequence goes on along the minus strand of NZ_JBNNVQ010000118.1, from coordinate 2,284 downwards.
GCGTTCGACGTACTCATCAGGCGTCTCCTCCAAACACGTCAACGTTGCTGAATACGCAGGCCGGCGAGGCGTGGCCGACGCGGATCACCAGGTTCGGTTCGCCCTTGCCGCAGTTCGGCGTTCCCAGCACCTGGAACGTCGAGGCATCGCCGACCGCGCGCAGGCTCTTCCAGAATTGTGCGGAAATCGCCCGGTAATTCGGATTCTTCACCACGCCCTTAAGTTCGCCGTTTTCAATCAACTGGCCCCACTCGCAGCCGAACTGGAACTTGTTGCGTGCATCGTCGATGGACCATGAACGGTTGGTGCTCATGAGGATGCCGTGTTCGATGTTGCCGATCAGTTGGGGCAGTGCTTGGTCGCCAGGCTCGATGTTGAGGTTGGCCATGCGGTCGATCGGCGGACGGTTCCAGCCGCAGGCACGACTGTTGGCCACGCCGTCCAGGCCGGCGCGTGCTTGCGACAGTGCACCGCCCAACGGCCGCAGCAACAAGCCTTCGCGAATCAGGAACTGCTTGCTGGCGGCAGTGCCATCGTCGTCATGGCCGTAACTGGCCAGTTGTTCGGGAATGTCGGGGTCGAAGGTCACGTTGAGCAGTTTCGAGCCGTATTGCAGGCTGCCGAAGTCTTCGGCCTTGACGAAACTGGTGCCGGCGTAATTGCGCTCGTCGCCCAGGATGCGGTCCAGCTCCAGCGGATGGCCGATGGATTCGTGGATCTGCAGCATCATCTGGTCAGGCATCAGCAGCAGGTCGCGCGGACCTTGCGGGGTGTTCGGCGCCAGCAGCAATTGCAGGGCCTGGTCGGCGACGGTGGGCCCGGCGCCGACCAGGCCACAGCGACTGATGACCTCGGCGCCGCCCTGCTGGCCGAAGTTTTCCCGGCCCAGGCTGCGGGTCTGGCTGTCATTGCCGTCGTAGGCCGTGACGTCCAGGCCGGGGTAGACGAAACGCTGGGCCTGGCGCAGCTCCGCGCCGGCGCTGTTGAGGTAGATCTGTTCCACGTGGTTGATGCCGATGCTCACCTGCCAGTTCACCAGGCGCTCATCCTTGGGTACCGAGGCCGACTCGGCACCGAGCAGTTCGTAGCAGTCGCTCAGGGACGGAAACGGCAGGTCCAGGTTCGGCGAAAAATAATCGGCCCGTTCACTCGACACAGCCTGTTCGTGCAGGTCCAGCAGTGCGTGGGGCTTGAGTTGGCGGGCCAACTGTTCGGCCCGCTCGAGCGCGGCCTGCAAGCCTTGTTGCGACAGGTCGTTGGTGGCGGCATAGGCTTCGACACCGTTGACCCGTGCGGTCAGCATCGCACCCTCGTCACGGCGCAGGCTGGGCGGTTCGGCGACGTTCTTGCGCACCGACAGGTACTGGCCGGATTCGCGCACATACCGCAGGGAAAAGAATTCGGCGCCCGTGCGCAAGGCAGCAAAGCGCTGCTTGAGCTGGGGGTGGAAATCGAACATTCGGGAACCTCCTTGTCATGGAGTGGCGGCGACGCGGTGAAGCGAGGGGGAGAGGTGAAACGATTGCGTGGCGCTAGAGTAGGCCTGCGAAGGGGGGAGGATCAAGTTTGGATCGGTGGCTGAGCGATCGTTCCCATGCTCTGCGTGGGAATGCCTCAACGGACGCTCCGCGTTCGGCTCTTGACCATTGGGACGCGGAGCGTCCCCGGCTGCGTTCCCACGCAGAGCGTGGGAACGATCAGTGATCAACAGGATTGCAGTGAACCCTGTGGGAGCGAGCCTGCTCGCGATCGGGGCGACGCGGTCTTAGGCCGGCTGGCTGACTTCACGCACCGCTTTGCCCTTGACCGGCGCACCGTCGGCCACGTAGTAGGCGGCCTTGCTGCGCGGCAATGGCTTGCGGCCACGGATCTTGTCGGCGATTTTCTCGGCCATCATGATCGTCGGCGCATTGAGGTTGCCGGTGGTGATGATCGGCATGATCGAGGCGTCGACCACACGCAGGCCCTGCATGCCATGCACGCGACCCTGGCCATCGACCACGGCCATTTCGTCGGTGCCCATCTTGCACGAGCAGGACGGATGGAACGCGGTTTCGGCGTGCTCGCGGATGAACTTGTCCAGTTGCTCGTCGGTTTGCACGTCGATGCCCGGGCTGATTTCGCGGCCACGGAAGGCGTCCAGTGCCGGCTGCTGCATGATTTCACGGGTCAGGCGGATGCCGTCGCGATAAGCGCGGTGCCTTGACGTTCTTCGCGAGCATGCTCGCTCCTACAGAGAGCAATAGCCTTCGGCAACCCGTTAATAAAGACAATAGGGGTCGTT
>NZ_JBNNVQ010000117.1:0-17170 GCF_050280625.1 Pseudomonas sp. NPDC089569 | reverse complement strand
ACGACCGTGCGGTTTTTATAGTTGCCGACATCGACGCCCAACGTTTTGTCGCGCTCATCGGGGGCCGGGGTGCCATCAGTGCCGATGATGCGGTATCCCATGTTCTCGGCGAACATGGCCATCACTTGCTCACCTTCGTGCAGACGCAGCAGGCCGTTGTCGACGAACACGCAGGTCAGTTGATCACCGATGGCCTTGTGCAGCAGGGCCGCGACCACCGAGGAGTCCACGCCGCCGGACAGGCCGAGCAGTACGTTGTCGGTACCGACCTGGGCACGAATCTGGGCAATGGCGTCTTCGGCAATGTGCGACGGCGTCCACAGGGCTTCGCAACCGCAGATGTCGAGAATGAAGCGCGACAGGATGCGGCCGCCCTGCTTGGTGTGGGTCACTTCCGGGTGGAACTGCACGCCGTAGTAGCGACGATCGTCACTGAACATGCCGGCGATCGGGCAGCTCGGGGTGCTGGCCAGGATGTGGACGTCAACCCGCATATAGGTGCCCTTGGCACCGCGGCTCATCCACACGTCGCGGCCGAACAGGCCGTCGGCGTCGATGTGGTCTTCGATGCCGTCGAGCAGACGGCTCTTGCCGACCACGTCAACGCGGGCATAACCGAACTCACGCAGCTCGGAACCTTCGACCTTGCCGCCCAGTTGCTCGGCCATGGTCTGCATGCCGTAGCAGATACCGAAGACCGGTACGCCCAGGTCGAAGACCGCTTGCGGGCAGCGAGGGCTGTTGGCTTCGTGCACCGACTCCGGGCCGCCGGCGAGGATAACGCCTTTGGGAGCGAACTCGCGGATCGCATCTTCGTCCATGTCGAATGGATGCAGTTCGCAGTACACGCCGATTTCACGCACGCGGCGGGCGATCAGCTGGGTGTACTGGGAACCGAAGTCGAGGATCAGGATGCGGTGAGCGTGAATATCGAGGGCCATGATTCAGTCTCGTCTAAGTCAATCAGAAACAGTCGTGATTCAGAAACAACTCGGGGCTGAATCAAACAGCCCCGGTTGCTTAACTTATTGCTTGAAGGCTCAACCTACGCGGTAGTTTGGCGCTTCCTTGGTGATCTGTACGTCGTGGACGTGGGACTCGGCCATGCCGGCGCCGGTGATCCGCACGAACTCGGGCTTGGTGCGCATTTCTTCGATGTTGGCGCTACCGGTGTAGCCCATGGAAGAACGCAGACCGCCCATCAACTGGTGAATGATCGCCGTCAGGGTGCCCTTGTACGGAACACGCCCTTCGATGCCTTCCGGAACCAGTTTCTCGGCGCCGGCCGAGGAGTCCTGGAAGTAACGGTCGGACGACCCCTGGGCCTGGGACATGGCGCCCAGCGAACCCATGCCGCGATAAGCCTTGTACGAACGGCCCTGGAACAGTTCGATCTCGCCCGGCGCTTCTTCGGTACCGGCGAACATCGAGCCCATCATCACCGCAGAGGCACCGGCCACGATGGCCTTGGACAGGTCACCGGAGAAGCGGATGCCGCCGTCGGCGATCAACGGAACGCCCGTGCCTTCAAGGGCAGCGGCGACGTTGGCGATGGCGCTGATTTGCGGCACGCCGACACCGGCGACGATACGGGTGGTGCAGATCGAGCCAGGGCCGATACCGACCTTGACCGCGTCGGCGCCGGCTTCGGCCAAGGCCTTGGCGGCAGCGCCGGTGGCGATGTTGCCGCCGATGACCTGCACTTGCGGGTAGTTTTCCTTGACCCAGCGAACGCGATCGATCACGCCCTTGGAGTGGCCGTGGGCAGTGTCGACCACCACCACGTCAACGCCGGCATTGACCAGCGCCGCGACGCGGTCGCCAGTGTCCTTGCCGGTGCCGACCGCGGCACCGACGCGCAGACGACCTTGATCGTCCTTGCTGGCCAGCGGGTAGGCCTTGGCTTTTTCGATGTCCTTGACGGTCATCATGCCTTTGAGGGCGAATTTGTCGTCGACGATCAGGACTTTTTCCAGGCGGTGCTTGTGCAGCAACTCGCGCACTTCGTTCTTGTCGGCGCCTTCACGGACGGTGACCAGACGCTCTTTGGGCGTCATCACTTCACGTACGGTGGCTTCCAGGCGGCTTTCGAAACGCACGTCGCGGGAGGTGACGATGCCGACCAGGTCGCCATCGTGCAGCACCGGAACGCCGGAAATGTTGTGCAGGCGGGTCAGTTCGAACAGATCACGAACCGTGGCGTCGGCCTCGATGGTGATCGGGTCCTTGACGACACCGGCTTCGATCTTCTTGACCTTGCGCACTTCGGCAGCTTGCTGCTCGATGGTCATGTTCTTGTGGATGATGCCGATACCACCTTCCTGAGCCATGGCGATTGCCAGACGGGCTTCAGTGACGGTGTCCATGGCGGCGGAAACCAGTGGAATATTCAGCTCGATGCCACGGGTAAGACGGGTCTTGAGACTGACTTCGTTAGGAAGTACCTCGGAATAACCAGGCACTAGGAGAATGTCGTCGAATGTCAGAGCTTCTTGGCTGATACGCAGCATCGCGGGGGCTCCCGGGCGGGAAAATGGAAGCGCGCCATTATAGTCAGACACCCCTTCGGGTTCAATGTAAAACTCTGAGTATTACTGACAGGGTGATCGACGGGGCTTTTGTTAGCGCAAACCTGTAGGCGCACAGCTTGTTGGCGATGGCGTCCTTGAAGACGCTTTCGCCAGCAAGCTGTGCTCCTACAGGGGTAACGTCCACAATTTTGCCTTCGGCAAGCTGTGTTCCTACAGTTCCACTTTGACCCAGCTCACCGGCTGGTCGAGCCAATCGGCGAACTCGTCGAGAAAGCTTTGCTTGAATCCCGCCTCGGCCCAGTTATTGAAAATGAAACCCAGGTTGGAGAAGCCGCACGCCTGCAGGAACAGAAAACCGTTGATGTCGTCTTCGTGCCCGCATTCGGGGCAGGTGAAATTGTCTGTACGCCCCGGCATCCAGTCTTCCAGGCTTTCGAACAGAGCTTCACCGATTTCCTGACGGCACTCGGCACACCCCGCCTCGCCCAGAAAACCCTTGGCCGGTGTGTAGATGCAGCGTTTGGTAATGATTTCCAAGCCATTGACCGGCTCGCCGAACGGCAATGCATCGGGGTGCAGAACGACATCGCGCGCGCCTTCGCCAATGGCAAGGGCCATGCGGTTGCCGGTGCGACCACAGGTGGTCAGCTCTTCATGGACGATGTTCTTGCGCACAAGCCAACGCACGATCGCCCGGGCCCGGGGCTCGTGCACCGGCAGTGTGGATATTTTGGGGACGATGATGCTTTGGGAGTTCATGGAATACAGGCCTGAAGCTTTCATGAAGGGATTTGCGAGGATTCGATCAACCGAATGAAACCCTTGTGGGAGCGAGCCTGCTCGCGATAGCGGTTCTACCTTCAGCACCGAAGTTGATGCTGACGCCGCCATCGCGAGCAGGGCTCGCTCCCACAGGTTCATTTTTCCAACCGATATCCTGGCGAGCCTTGTTCAGAGAAGGTATAGGCCCGCCGGCGCAGTTTTTACAGTTCGACGACAACCGCCTGCGACGCGCGCGTGGCCTTGGCGCGGGCCGCTTCGATCGATTCGTCGCGTGCCAGGGCAACGCCCATGCGGCGCTGGCCGTTGACTTCAGGCTTGCCGAACAGGCGCAGTGCGGTGTCCGGCTCGCTCAAGGCGGCGCCCAGATTGGCGAAAGCGGTCTGGGTCGACTGCCCTTCCACCAGAATCACCGCCGAAGCCGAAGGCCCGAACTGACGGATCAACGGGATCGGCAGGCCCAGGATCGCCCGTGCGTGCAGGGCGAATTGCGACAGGTCCTGGGAAATCAGGGTGACCAGGCCGGTATCGTGCGGACGTGGCGACACTTCGCTGAACCACACCTGATCGCCCTTGATGAACAGCTCGACGCCGAACAGGCCACGGCCACCCAGGGCTTCGGTAACGGCCTTGGCCACGCGCTCGGACTCAGCCAGGGCGATCGGGCTCATGGCTTGCGGCTGCCAGGACTCCTGGTAATCGCCCTTCTCCTGACGATGGCCGACCGGTGCGCAGAAGGTGGTGCCGCCGACGTGACGCACCGTCAGCAGGGTGATTTCGTAGTCGAAATCGATAAAGCCTTCGATGATCACGCGACCTTTACCGGCGCGACCGCCTTCTTGCGCGTAGTCCCAGGCCTTTTTCACGTCATCGGCGCTGCGCAGCAGGCTTTGCCCCTTGCCCGACGAACTCATGACCGGTTTGACCACGCACGGGAAACCGAGGTCTTCGACCGCCTTGCTGTAGTCCTCGAAGGTGTCGGCGAAGTGATAGGGCGAAGTCGGCAGATCCAGCTCTTCAGCGGCCAGGCGACGGATACCCTCGCGGTTCATGGTCAGTTGCGCGGCGCGGGCGGTCGGAATCACGGTGAAGCCTTCGGCTTCCAGCTCCACCAGGGTGGCGGTGGCAATGGCTTCGATTTCCGGCACGATGAAGTGCGGTTTCTCGGCTTCGATCACGGCACGCAGGGCTGCGCCATCGAGCATGTTGATCACGTGGCTGCGATGGGCAACCTGCATGGCCGGCGCATTGGCATAACGATCCACGGCAATGACTTCAACGCCCAGGCGTTGCAGTTCGATCACCACTTCCTTGCCCAACTCGCCACAGCCACACATCAACACGCGGGTCGCGGTGGGCGACAATGGAGTTCCGATACGAGTCATCTGAAAGGTCCTCAAAAAGGAGCGGATCATCGAGGATACGGTGCAATACGCACGATCCATGGAGAGAAAGCGCGGCATTTTACATGAACTTCAGCCGGCGACAGCCTGTTTGCGCAGACGCGAGGCCATGATCAGCCATACGGCGGTGACCCCGGCGAACTTCGAACCCAGGGCAGTGAGGATCACCCCTGGCGTCAAGGCGTCGATCATGCCGAAAAAGATAAAGGTGTCGAGGGGAATGCTCAGGGCCGAACTTATCCACAGGCGGTCATGCAACGGACGCCGGGTGACGCTGAATACCAGCCAGTCGATGCACTCGGAAACCGCGAACGCCGTGGCACTGGCCAGGGCGATGGACGGATCGGAGGTGAGATAGGACAGCACCAGCGCCACCAGCATCGCCACCAGGGCGCCATGCCCGAACCGGGTTTGCACCATGTCGCGCAGGATGAACACCAGACCACCCCAGGCCGACCAGATGATGTCCAGGTGCGGTGCGGTGGAAAAGGCGAAGTTGATCAGCACGACGCTGCCGATGTAGGCGATCAGGAAGAGCATGGGCGCAAAAGTACCTGTCAATTTTCCGCACAGAATACTGTAGGAGCGAGCCTGCTCGCGATGGTCGTGAACGATAACGCGAGGAGTCTGGTGCCCCGCGCTGTTCTTGATTCCATCGCGAGCAGGCTCGCTCCCACAGTCGACCGCATTCCCATGTGGGAGCGAGCCTGCTCGCGATAAAGTGCGAAGCACCTTCCAGTGTCAATTCAGCTATCGGATTTGCCAGGCAACATCCAGATCAACCCACTGGCCTTGGCCCGCTCATGACACAACCCCAACACCTTGCGCCGCTCGTCGTTGGTCATGCGGCTCCAGCGGGTGATTTCATCCACCGTACGCTGGCAACCGGTGCAGATGTCATCGTCGTCCAGCGCACAAATGCTCACGCAGGGCGATGCTACCGGGCGTTCGGTGGCGGTCATTGTTCCTGCTCTGCCAGATCGCGGGCATATCGCTGCGAGTTGTGCACGTAGTGGGCGGCGCTGGCTTCCAGCATCTTTTTCTGCGCGTCAGTCAATTCGCGCACCACTTTGCCAGGCGACCCCATGACCAGCGAACCGTCCGGAATCTCCTTGCCTTCGCCGATCAGCGAATTGGCGCCGATGATGCAGTTCCTGCCGATTTTCGCACCGTTGAGGATCACCGCATTGATACCGATCAGGCTGTAATCGCCCACGGTGCAGCCATGCAGCATGGCGTTGTGCCCGATGGTCACGCCGGTGCCGATGGTCAGCGGATAGCCCATATCGGTGTGCATCACGGTGCCGTCCTGAACGTTGCTGTTCTTGCCGATCAGGATCAATTCGTTGTCACCGCGCAGCACGGCGTTGAACCAGACGTTGGCGCCCTCTTCCAGTTTTACCTTGCCCACCAGTACGGCATTGGGTGCGACCCAGCTCTGTGGATGGGTTTCGACACGGGCGTCGCCCAGGCGGTATTTCATCGTTGTTTCCTCAAGGCTCGGGCAGGCTTTGCGTGGCAGGCCATTCGAATGATGGCTTCAGGTATTGATGAAGCTCTTGGGCGGTTGGTGCAGGCTGATCTTCGCGTCATAGAGCAGATTGATCAACTCGACGACCATGATCGCGGTCAGGCCCCAGATCTTGTATCCGCCGTAACGATAACTCGGCACATACCAACTGCGCCCCTGATAATCGATGCGATGGGTGTGTTCGCGCGGATCTTCGCGAAAAAACTCCAGCGGGACGTTGAATACGGCGGCGATCTCCGCATCGTTGGCCTGGTACTCGACAAAGTCCGGAATGACGCCGACATAAGGCGTGACCTTGATGCCATGCAGGGAAATCAGCGGGCTCAACGGGCCGATGACCTCGACCAGACCCGGTGGCAGACCGATTTCCTCTTCGGCCTCACGCAGGGCAGTGAACATCAGGTCCGGATCTTCGGGGTCTCGCCGACCGCCGGGAAAGGCCACTTCACCACCATGGGTCGACAGCCCGCTGGCTCGCAGGGTCAGTACCAGTGCCGGCTTGTCGCTGCGAGTGATGGGCACCAGTACGGCGGCCTCGGGGAAACGCTGGTCAGTCTCCAACGTACGCGGTGTGTGGTTACTTACCCGATGCAGTAGCTCGTCCAGCATGAGTGTTCTCGATCTGTGCCTTAGCCCGCATCATGCACCAATCGCTTCGGTCGCCCAACCCCCCGGACAGCGGCGTGTCGCGAAACGACAACTTGCCGACAGACACCGGCGCACGCCAAGATAGGCGCAGCATTCAGGAACCCAAGCATGAAATTTTGCAGCCAGTGCGGCAACCCGGTGACGCAACGCATTCCCGAAGGCGATTCGCGCCTGCGTTTCGTTTGCGACACCTGCCAGGCCATTCATTACCAGAACCCGAATATCGTCGCCGGTTGCATCGCGACCTGGGGCACCCAGGTCCTGCTGTGCCGACGCGCCATCGAGCCGCGCCGGGGTTACTGGACCCTGCCCGCCGGCTTCATGGAAAACGGCGAGACCATCGAGCAGGCGGCCATCCGCGAAACCGCCGAGGAAGCCTGCGCCCGGGTACGCAACCTGAGCATCTATACCCTGATCGACGTACCGCACATCAGCCAGGTGCATGTGTTCTTTCGCGCAGAACTGGCGGACCTGAACTTTGCCGCCGGCCCCGAGAGCCTCGAAGTGCAATTATTCGACGAAGCGGACATCCCTTGGGACGAGCTGGCTTTTCGCACCGTAGGCCGTACCTTAGAATGCTTCTTCGCTGACCGGCGGGCCGAGGTCTACCCCGTAAGGTCCGAATCGATCCCGCCGCTTGCTCAGCCTGCCAACTAAAAACACTTATAAATAGCCTATAACTAAATAGTCGCGACACCTTCTGGGGAATCGTTTCAATGCGCTGGTTGCTTGCCCTGTTTTGCTTGTCGTTCGTCACGGTGTCCCAGGCGTCTGCCGTGGGAACCATGGACGGCAAGGTCATCGAAAAAATTCTGGTTCTCAAGTCCTCCCATCAATTGCAATTGATCAACGACGGCAAGCCGCTCAAGACCTATCGCATTTCCCTGGGCAAACACCCCAAGGGACCGAAACTGATGGAAGGCGACAAACGCACGCCGGAGGGTTTCTATTGGGTCGACTGGCGCAAGGTCAGCGATAAATTCAACCTGGCGATGCACATTTCCTACCCCAACATCAGCGACTCGGCCCGCGCCCGTCGCGAAGGCGTCGATCCCGGCGGCATGATCATGATCCATGGCACGCCGGACACCGAAGAAAACCCTGAAGACCTGTTCCACACCCTCGACTGGACCGATGGCTGCGTGGCCATGCGCAACGTCGACATGCGTGAAGTCTGGAATCTGGTGCCGGATGGCACGATGATCGAAATCCGCCCCTGACCACGACCTTCTGTCGTCCTCGCAAAAATAAATTCAAAAGATCGCAGCCCGCGGCGGCTCCTGCACAGGTGATACCACTCTCACCTGCAGAAGCTGCCGCAGGCTGCGATTTTTGCGTTCTGAATCCCCTCCTCTAATACCACTTCAAACCAACCGCAAAACACAGCGCTCAATAGCGCCTATTTCTCGTGCCAGCAGCAAAGCCGTGGCGTTGACATGGTATTTAAGTGGTATTAGTTTTTGCCCATCACCGGGCAACAACATTCCAATATCCGGATGCCACACATGAACGACCTCAACGCCCTGCGCCCCGACGACACCCAACCCACGCCGCTGTACCTGCAACTGGCGCGCAATCTGGAAGCGGCGATCCATGCCGGCCAGTGGAAAGCCGAACAGGCGATGCCGTCGGAACGCAATCTCAGCGAACGGCTGGGCATCTCTCGCGTCACGGCCCGCAAGGCGCTGGAAGTGCTGTTCGAACAAGGTCTGATCCGCCGCAACCAGGGTTCCGGCACCTTCATCACGCCACGCCTGGAACAACCGCTGTCGCGCCTGTCGGGCTTTAGCGAAATGCTTCGCCTCAAAGGGTTTGTTCCGGGCTCCCAATGGCTGGAACGGGAAATCACCCTGCCAACCCACGAAGAACTGATCCGCCTGGGCCTGTCGCCCAATGACAAGGTCGCGCGGCTCAAACGCCTGCGCAAGGCCGATGACACGGTGATGGCCATCGAGATGAGCACCCTGCCCGCCTCGATCATCCCCAAGCCTCAGTCGGTGGGCGACTCCCTTTACGAATACCTCGACGGCATCGGCAAACCCGTGGTCCGCGCCCTGCAACATATCCAGGCCATCAACGCCTCGGACGAGTTCGCCGCACTGGTGGGCATCGCCCCCGGCACGGCGATGTTGCTGATGACCCGGGTCGGCTACCTCGAAGACAACACGCCCATTGAAGTCACCGACACCTATTGCCGCAACGATTACTACGACTTTGTCGCAGAGCTGCGCAGGTAGAACGCTGCGCAAACAAACAGCGGCGCCGAATACGAGAAAACCACCATGTCCGAAGACAACATCCTCACTCCCCAGGGCTGGGTTCGCGGCCGTCTGGTTCACGAAAACGGCAGGGTCGTGTCTATCGAGGGCGCCCCCTGCGATCCGGCGGACAACGAACTGCCGTATCTGCTTCCCGGCTTTATTGACCTGCACGTTCACGGTGGTGGCGGCAAGGACATCATGGAAGGTGCGCCTGCCTTCGAAACCATCGCCAAAACCCATGTGCGCTTTGGCACCACTTCGCTGCTGGCCACCACCATGACCGCGCCGCACGAAGAGCTTTCCAGCGTGCTCCAGGCTTTGGGCGAATTCTGTTTGCAGCGCCCCCAGGGCAGCGCCCGGGTTCTGGGCGTTCACCTGGAAGGCCCGTACATCAACCCCGGCAAACTCGGTGCGCAACCCAACTTCGCCCACACCGCGATGCTGACCGAGGTCGAGCGTTTCCTGGACCTGGCGCCGATTCGCGTCATCACCATCGCCCCGGAAATCGCCGGCCATGACGCGCTGATCCGCACGCTCAGCGCCCGTGGCATCCGCATGCAGATTGGTCACACGCTGGGAAGTTATGAAGAAGGCGTCGCCGCACTGGAGGCGGGGGCAACCAGTTTCACGCATCTCTATAACGCCATGAGCCCGCTGCATCACCGTGAACCGGGCATCGTCGGCGCTGCGCTGGCCCACGCCCGATATGCCGAACTGATCCCCGATTTGCTGCATGTGCACCCCGGTGCGATCCGCGTGGCCCTGCGTTCCATCCCGTGCCTGTATTGCGTGACCGACTCGACCGCAGCGGCAGGCATGCCCGATGGCGAATACAAGCTCGGCAGCCACACCGTGACCAAATGCCTGGGTGGCGTGCGTCTGCCCGACGGCACGCTGGCCGGCAGCACCCTGACCATGGATCAGGCCTTGCGCAATCTGGTGAAGATCGGCCTGCCGATCGCCGAAGCCTCGCAGCGCCTGTCGCAATTTCCCGCCGACTATCTCGGCATTACCGAGCGCGGGCGCCTGCAACCCGGATCCTGGGCCGACTGCGTGCGGCTGGATCGCTCACTGAAACTGACCGCCGTGATGGTCGAAGGAGAAGAGATTGACTTCCAGGATGCTTGAAGAGGCGCTGTCCTCGTTCGAAGCCGTACAGGCCCAATTGCAGCAGCTCGATCCGTCCATAATCGAGATCGCCGGGCGCCTGCGCCGACAACCGCCCCAAGTGGCCATGACGGTGGCGCGCGGCAGCTCCGACCATGCCGCCAGCTACTTCGCCTACCTGACCATGCAACTGCTGGGCATCCCGGTGGCCTCGTTGCCGATGTCGGTTGTCACCATGCAGCAGGCGCCGTTGAAAGTCAGCGGCCAGGTGGCGTTCGCCTTTTCGCAATCGGGGCAGAGCCCGGACCTGGTCAATAGCCTGCGTCTGCTGCGCAAACGCGGTGCCTTGAGCATTTCGCTGGTCAACGCCGCGGATTCGCCTCTGGAAGCGGCCTGCGAGTTCAGCCTGCCATTGCTGGCCGGCATCGAAAGCAGCGTGGCCGCGACCAAAAGCTTCATCGCCACCCTCAGCGCCAGCGCTCGCTTGATCGGGCACTGGAAGCAAGACAGCGAACTGCTCGACGCCGGACTTGCACTGCCCGAGGGCCTGCGCGATGCCGCGCGACAGGACTGGAGCCCGGCCATCGAAGCCCTGCGCGATTGCCAGCGTTTGATGGTCATCGGACGCGGCGCCGGCTTTGCCATCGCTCAGGAAGCGGCGCTCAAATTCAAGGAAACCTCGGCGATTCAGGCCGAAGCCTTCAGCAGCGCCGAAGTCCGCCACGGCCCGATGGCCCTGATCGACGAACACTATCCGTTGTTGATCTTTGCACCACGGGGCGCCGAACAGGCCGGCCTGCTGAGCCTGGCCAACGACATGCGCCAGCGTGGCGCCCTTGTCTTGCTGGCAGCACCGGATGATGTGGTCGAACGCGACCTGACCCTGACCCGCGCCGAACACCCGGCCCTCGATCCGATCCTGGCGATCCAGAGCTTCTACGTGATGGCGGCAGGCCTGGCGACCGCTCGCGGCATGGACCCGGACCAGCCACGACACTTGAGCAAAGTCACACGCACCCACTGACCCCCTCCCCTGTAGGAGCGAGCAAGCTCGCGATGGTCGTCAACGATGACGCTGGCATCCTGACACCCCGTGGTGTCTGCAGATCCATCGCGAGCTTGCTCGCTCCTACAGGGGAACGGGTTGATCCGACCGTAGATTTATTGATGAGACCGAGCCATGCCCAACAAAAATAAAGAGCTGACCCTCAGCGCCCCGCTCAGCGGCCCGGTGCTCACGCTCGCCAAGGTCCCGGACCCGGTGTTTGCCAGCGGCGCCATGGGTGACGGCATCGCCATCGATCCGCTGAACGACACCCTGCACGCGCCGTGCGCCGGTGTGGTGGTGCATGTCGCGCGCACCGGCCATGCCGTGACACTGCGTGCCGACAACGGCGCCGAACTGCTGCTGCACCTGGGCCTCGATACCGTCGAGCTGCAAGGCCAGGGCTTTACCGTGCTGGTTCAGGAGGGGGCACGGGTTGCCAATGGCCAACCGCTGCTGCGCTACGACCTGGATCAAGTCGCGCGCCAGTGCAAAAGCCTGGTCACCCTGCTGATCCTCACCAACAGCCAGGATTTCCAGGCACGCCCCATCACCCTCAAATCGGTGAAGGTCGGCGAACCCTTGTTGCACATCATTCGCCGCAACGGTTCGAGCGTACAGCCGCAGGCGCAAGCCGTCGGCGAAGAAGTCGTCGGCCGGATCCGTATCGCCCACCGCGGCGGTTTGCATGCACGCCCCGCAGCGCTGCTTCGCCAGACCGCACAAGGATTCAAGAGCAAATCGCACCTGCATTTCGCCGGCAAATCGGCAAGCTGCGACAGTCTGATCGCAATGATGGGGCTGGCCATCGGCGAGCAGGATGAAGTGCAGGTCAGCTGCCAGGGCCCCGATGCCCAAGCCGCATTGCAGGCGATGTTGGCCGCGCTGTCCACGGCGCTGGCCGAGGAACATCACGCCGTCGCACCTGCGCCCGTGGTTCAACCCGAACGCACAACCGAAGCAGGCGTATTGCACGGTGTCTGCGCCGCTCCAGGGCTGGTCGGCGGGCCGCTGTTTCGGCTGAATGCGATCAACCTGCCGGCAGATGCCGGGCACAATGATCCCGTGCAACAACGGCACAACCTCGATACCGCGCTGACCCAGGTGCGCAGCGAGATCGCCTCGACATTGGCCCACGCCAGAAAGCACAGGAACACCGATGAAGAGGCCATTTTCGCGGCGCACCTTGCGTTGCTCGAAGACCCGGCACTGCTGGATGCAGCCTATCTGCTCATCGACCAGGGTACAGCCGCGACTCACGCCTGGAGCCAGTCCATCGATGCGCAGTGCGACATGCTCCGGCAACTGGGCAGCACGCTGCTGGCCGAACGCACCAACGACTTGCGCGATCTCAAGCAACGGGTGTTGCGCGCCCTGCTCGGCGCAGACTGGCACTACGACGTTCCACCCGGCGCCATCGTTGCCGCCCATGAACTGACCCCGTCCGATCTGCTGCAACTGAGCCAGCAAGGTGTCGCCGGATTATGCATGGCCGAAGGCGGCGCGACGTCCCACGTGGCCATCCTCGCCCGTGGCAAGGGCTTGCCCTGCATGGTTGCCTTGGGATCAGCGCTGCTGACACAGGCGCAGAACCAGGCGGTGGTACTGGACGCCGATAGCGGCCGTCTCGAACTCGCGCCCAGTGCTGAACGTCTCGCCGAAGTGAAACAACTGCAACTTGAACAGCAGCAGCGTCGCGCCCGGCAACAGGCACAGGCGCACACCCCGGCGCAGACACTCGATGGCGTGCGCATCGAAGTCGCGGCCAACGTCGCCTCCAGCGCCGAAGCCACGGATGCCCTGGCCAATGGCGCAGACGGCGTCGGCCTGCTGCGCACCGAGTTTCTGTTCGTCGACCGTCACACCGCACCGGACGAGCAGGAGCAGCGCGGCGCCTATCAAGCGGTGCTCGATGCCATGGCTGACAAACCCGTGATCATCCGCACCATCGACGTCGGCGGCGACAAGCAACTCGACTATCTGCCACTGCCCGCCGAAGCCAATCCCGTACTGGGCCTGCGCGGCATTCGCCTGGCTCAGGTCCGTCCGGAACTGCTCGACCAGCAACTGCGCGCCCTGCTGCAGGTCACGCCGCTGCCCCGATGCCGGATCATGTTGCCGATGGTCACCGAAGTCGACGAACTGCTGCACATCCGCCAGCGCCTGGACGCCCTGTGCACGGAGCAGGGTCTGACCGAACGTCCCGAACTTGGTGTGATGATCGAAGTCCCTGCCGCTGCGCTGCTGGCCGAACAACTGGCCGAACATGCGGACTTTCTGTCCATCGGGACCAATGACCTCTCGCAATACACCCTGGCCATGGATCGCGACCACGCCGGCCTCGCGTCACGGGTCGATGCCTTGCACCCCGCGCTGTTGCGCTTGATCGCGCAAACCTGCGCCGGTGCCGCGCAGCACAAGCGCTGGGTCGGTGTGTGTGGCGCGCTGGCGTCCGATCCCTTGGCCACGCCGGTGCTGATCGGGCTGGGCGTGAGCGAACTGTCGGTGAGTCCGGTACAGATCGGTGAAATCAAGGATCGCGTGCGCCACCTCGACGCCGACCAATGCCGGCGCATCAGTCTGGGCCTGCTCAAGCTGAGCGGCGCCGGGGCCGTGCGCCATGCCTGTCACCAGCATTGGCCTTTGAGCTGACCCCCGACAACAAGAACGAAGAATCCAGGGAGAACCGTCATGTACCAGATTTTTATAGAAGGCTTGCAGCGCCTGGGTCGCGCGCTGATGCTGCCGATCGCGATCCTGCCGATTGCCGGCCTGTTGCTGCGCCTGGGCGACACGGACCTGTTGAACATCGCGATCATCCACGACGCCGGCCAGGTGATCTTCGCCAACCTGGCACTGATTTTCGCCATCGGCATCGCGGTCGGCTTCGCCAGGGACAACAATGGCACCGCAGGCCTCGCCGGGGCCATTGGTTACCTGGTGATGGTTTCCACGCTCAAGGTGCTCGATACCAGCATCAATATGGGCATGCTCGCCGGGATCATCAGCGGTTTGATGGCCGGCGCGCTGTACAACCGCTTCAAGGACATCAAGCTGCCGGAGTACCTGGCGTTCTTCGGTGGCCGTCGTTTCGTGCCGATTGTCACCGGGTTCAGTGCAGTCGGCCTGGGCGTGGTGTTCGGCCTGATCTGGCCGCCGATCCAGCACGGCATAAACAGCTTCGGCGCACTGCTGCTCGAGAGCGGCAGCTTCGGTGCATTCGTGTTTGGCGTGTTCAACCGCCTGTTGATCGTCACCGGCCTGCACCACATCCTCAACAACATGGCGTGGTTCGTGTTCGGCAACTTCACCGATCCGGCCACCGGCGCCATCGTGACCGGTGATTTGTCGCGCTACTTTGCCGGCGATCCGAAGGGCGGCCAGTTCATGACCGGCATGTTCCCGGTCATGCTGTTCGGCCTGCCCGCCGCGTGCCTGGCGATGTACCGCAATGCCCTGCCCGAACGGCGCAGGATCATGGGCGGGATTTTCCTGTCAATGGCCCTGACATCGTTCCTGACCGGTGTCACCGAACCCATCGAATTCGCCTTCATGTTCCTTGCACCGCTGCTCTATTTGCTGCACGCGCTGCTGACCGGCCTGGCCATGGCCATCACCAACCTGTTGAACATCCACCTGGGCTTTACCTTCTCCGGTGGCTTCATCGACATGATCCTCGGCTGGGGCAAATCCACCAACGGCTGGCGCGTGATCCCGGTGGGCCTGGCCTACGCCGTGATCTACTACCTGGTATTCGATTTCTGCATCCGCCGCTTCAACCTCAAGACACCGGGACGCGAAGACGCGGCGCCTGTGGAAAAAACCGCGATGGCGGAAAACGAACGGGCCGCGGCCTATATCAAGGCACTGGGGGGCGCCGCCAACCTGATCACCGTCGGTGCCTGCACCACGCGCCTGCGCCTGGACATGGTGGATCGCAACAAGGCCTCGGATACGGATTTGAAAGCGCTCGGCGCCATGGCCGTGGTGCGTCCGGGCAAGGGTGGCAGTTTGCAGGTGGTGGTCGGGCCGATGGCCGACAGCATTGCCGACGAGATACGCCAGGCGATGCCGGCGCTCGGACGCGCGTCGATTGTCCCTGCACCGGTAACCGCTGACGAACCTGCACCTGCCGTCGTGGCACCGCCTCAAGCCCGGCAATGGCTGGATGCCCTTGGCGGCAGCGAGAACATACTGCAACTGGATTGCGTGGCCATGACCCGCATCCGTGTACAACTGGCCAATGACAAGGCGTTGTCGGAATGCGATTTGAAGGCGCTGGGTTGCCAGGGGGTCGTTCAACTGGAGGGTGGCCTCTGGCACCTGCTGGTGGGCGACCGGGCACCGGGCTTGAGTCATGCGCTGGAGGCGTTGGTCAATCGTAGTGAGGTGAGTGCCAAGGTTTAGATGAATGGTGGCTGGGTGGGACTCATCGCGAGCAGGCTCGCTCCCACAATGGTCCGGTGTATGCAGTCCAATGTGGGAGCGAGCCTGCTCGCGATGAGGCCCTCACAGACAACAAAAAACCCGCTGAAATCACTTTCAGCGGGTTTCTCGTTTCAGCGGCAAGAGAATCAGAAATTCTCCAGCCGCCATACTTCATAAGCCGGTGTCTCGTAGGGGTGGCTCTGTTTCAGAGCCGCCACTACCGGGCGAATCAACTCGTCGGATACCACCAGCTCAACTTTCCACTCCTGAACTTGTTCGACCTGCCCTGCCTGGCCAATGAACGGCTGACTGCCGTCCAGTGGCCGAAACTGGCCCAGGCCCAACACTTGCCAGGCGCAATGGTCGTAAGCACCGATCCGTCCGCCACCGGCAGCGAATACGGCGCTCTTGACCACTTCGACATGACTGTCGGGAACAAAAAAGCTGAGCTTGTACACGACGCTTAGTTCACCCACACGCGAGCATTGCGGAACATGCGCATCCACGGTGCGTCTTCGCTCCAGTCGTCCGAACGCCACGAGTTCTGCACGGCGCGGAACACACGCTCCGGGTGCGGCATCATGATCGTTACGCGACCGTCGCGGCTGGTCAAACCGGTGATCCCGCGCGGCGAGCCGTTCGGGTTAGCCGGATAGCGCTCGGTAACCTTGCCGTGGTTGTCGACGAAACGCATCGCCACGCAACCGGACAGATCGGCTTCCAGCAGGGCTTCCTCGCTGGCGAACTCGGCATGACCTTCGCCGTGGGCAATGGCGATCGGCATACGCGAACCGGCCATGCCTTGCAGGAAGATCGAGTTCGACTCCTGGATCTGCACCATCGCCACACGCGCTTCGAACTGCTCGGAACGGTTGCGTACGAAGTGCGGCCAGAACTCGCTGCCCGGGATCAGCTCATGCAGGTTGGACATCATCTGGCAACCGTTGCACACGCCGAGGGTGAAGCTGTCATTGCGCTCGAAGAAGCCCTGGAACGCATCGCGGGCACGGCTGTTGAACAGCGCGGATTTCGCCCAGCCTTCACCGGCACCCAGTACGTCGCCGTAGGAGAAACCGCCGCAAGCGACGAGGCCCTTGAACTCGTTCAGGTCGACACGGCCGGCCAGAATGTCGCTCATGTGCACGTCGATCGCGTTGAAACCGGCGCGGTCGAACGCCGCCGCCATTTCCACCTGACCGTTGACGCCCTGCTCACGCAGCACGGCAACCTGTGGGCGGATGCCTTTCTTGATGTAAGGCGCGGCGACATCCTGGTTGACGTCGAAGCTGAGCTTGACACCCAGGCCCGGGTTGTCTTCTTCCAGCAGCACATCGAATTCCACATGGCCCGGGAAATTGACGATAGACACCACGTGATACACTGCCCGTCATCGTCATCAGGACACTTCCCCATGCTCGCGCCCAAAGACTTCCTCG
>NZ_JBNNVQ010000116.1:0-17521 GCF_050280625.1 Pseudomonas sp. NPDC089569 | reverse complement strand
GACTGCGAATCAGGCCAAGACCCAGGTAAAGGATGTAGGCACCGCCCACGACTTTGGCCACCGTTAGCAGCCAGGGCAGGGCGTGCATCAATGCATCCGCATCCTGCGTGAAGTGACTGTGGAAGACGGCGACAAGCGCGCCACTTTCGTCCCTTTCGACGGTTTCAAGGTGAGCTTCGAGATCGATTTCGATCACCCGGTTTTCCGTGACCGCACACAAAGTGCAAGCGTGGATTTTTCCAGCACTTCGTTCGTAAAAGATGTCAGCCGCGCCCGCACCTTTGGTTTCATGAGTGACATCGAGTACCTGCGCAAGCACAACCTCGCACTCGGCGGCAGCGTTGAAAACGCGATCGTGGTCGATGCCGATGGTGTGTTGAACGAAGACGGTCTTCGCTACGAAGACGAATTCGTGAAGCACAAGATCCTCGATGCAATTGGTGATCTCTACCTGCTGGGCAACAGCCTGATCGGTGAGTTCAAGGGCTTCAAGTCCGGACACGCATTGAACAACCAGCTGCTGCGCAAGTTGATTGAGCAGACAGATGCCTGGGAAGTCGTGACGTTCGAAGACGCGAGCACTGCACCAATCTCTTACATGCGCCCTGTTGCGGCCGTGTAAGTAAAAAACCTCTCTAGTTTTTTGAAGGCTACCTTTGGGTAGCCTTTTTTTATGCCCGCGATTTTGTGGATGACTTCACGACTGTAGGAGCGAGCAAGCTCGCGATGGACGCCAACGATGACGCTGGCAACCTGACGCCCCGCGGTGTACCTGTCTTCATCGCGAGCGTGCTCGCTCCTACAGGGGGAGCGGCGTTTTCAAGCACCACTGACCACCCGATTGCGCCCCCTTTCCTTGGCCTGATACAGCGCTTTGTCCGCGGCGAACAGCAGTTGCTCCAGGCTGATATCGCTGGCGGTCGTCCAGGTACTGATGCCTATGCTGACCGTCATCGGCTGTTCATCGCCTGCCATTGGCGGCAGTTGCTGCACCTGTACCCGGATGTGTTCGGCGATCCGCAATGCGCCTTCCTGGTCGGTTTCCGCCAGGACCACCGAAAACTCCTCGCCACCATAACGGGCTACCAGGTCCGTCGGCCGATGGACGTTGGCACGGATCACATCGGCCAATGATCGCAGCGCTTCGTCGCCGGCCTGGTGGCCGTGGCGGTCATTGAAAGCCTTGAAGTGATCGGCATCGATCATCAGCACCGACATCGACTTGCCGGACCGTTGTGCCCGAAACCATTCATGGCGCAGGGTCTGATCGAGGGTCCGGCGGTTGGCCAGTCCAGTCAAGGCGTCGGTGGCGGCCAGTTGCGCCAGTTCCTGTTCGGCGTTGTAACGCAGGCGCAGTTCGCGACAGAGCAACCAGGTCAGCCACAGCAGCGCCACGCACAGGAAACCGGTGGCACCGCTGATCACGATGGCCGTGCGCTCCCAGGTGGCGAATACCACATCGCTGGACAGGGCGACGATCACCGTCAGCGGCAGATTCCCGACCCGACTGAAGGTATACAGGCGTTGCTGGCGGTCGATGCTCGACACGCCATCGAAGCTGCCGCTGCCTTCGCGCAACATCCGCACGACATTGGGTCGGCCGGCGTAGCTGTTGCCGATGGCGCTGTCCTTGAGAAACGGCTTCTGCCCCAGGAGAACCCCGTCATTGTTGATGATGGCCAGCGTGCTGCCTGTACCGATTTCGAGGCTGCTGAACAACTGATCGAAATACGCCAGGCGCATCGAGGCCACCGCTACACCCAGGAACTCGCCCGTGGATGAAGAGATACGTCGACTGAAGCTGATTTGCCATTCATCGCTGTAGCTGCAGTCACAGCGAGGCTTGTACGGACGGCTGATGAACATGCCGGAATCACGGTCTTGGGTATGGGCAAGGAAGTAGTCGCGATCGGCGAAGTTCCCGGGTTTTGGCTCGATCAACGACGAGTCGGCAAGCACGTTGCCCTGTTTGTCCAGCAAGAGGATGTCGCCCTTGTAACGCGTTGTCGTGGAGCGATCGAACAGCACCAGGTGGCGGATTTGCGCAGAAACCTGCTTGAGATCGTCCCGTTGCGCGGCGGCGATCAGGCCCTGCAGGGTCAGGTCGTAGAGTTCCACGGTGCGCAGTACGTCGGCGTCGATCAATTGTGCAATGGTGGTTGCGCTTCGTGTGGCGGCTTGCTGGGCGTTGGCGTGTTCGCGGATCAGCAGGAAGGTGACGATGGCGAGGATTGCGATGACGGTAAGGCTGCTGCCGAGGATCACCAGGATCTCGGGTCTTGCGGTACTGCCCGGACGATGTGGAGTACGGCGTGCTGTCATGGGGGGCGTCTGTTGGAATGACTGGGTAAGCGTAGTTCCATAACGGTAGCAGGCAGGAAAAAGGCCAGCGAATGGCTGGCCTTTTACGTGTTCTTTTTGATCATTATTGCCAATCAGAACACATTGATCGGGTAGTCGACGATCACCCGGTACTCATCGGTGTCCTGGTCCAGCGTGCCGTAACCGTTACCACCCCGATTGGTTGCCCATTGCAGGTGCAGCGCCAGGTTTTTGGCCTGGCCGCTCTGGACCACGTATTTGATATCGATGTCTCGCTCCCAGTGCTCGGCGTTTTTGCCGTCCGCGTTGTACCAGGCGGCGTAACCGGGGCTGTCCGGATCGACCTTGGTCAGGTCCAATTCGCCATGGGACCAGGACATGGCCGAGGTCAGGCCCGGCAGGCCAAGCCCGGTAAAGTCGTAGGCGTACTTGAGCTTCCACGAGCGTTCGTTCGGGCCGTTGAAGTCCGAGTATTGCTGGGAGTTGTCGAGGAAAATGCTGTCGCCCTGATTGATGTAGTCGAACGGCGTGTTGCCGTTGACCCGCTGATAAGCGGCCGTGACGCTGTGATACCCCACGCCGACGGTGAAATGCAGGCTATAGGTGTTGTTGTCGATTTTTCCAAGCAGCGCATCGCCGCTGTCCTGCGTGTGATAGTAGTGCAGGCCCGGGTTGAGGCTGATCAGCTTATTGACGGCCCAGGTGTAATCCAGGTCGTAGTAGTACTGGTTCCAGATGTCCTTGAGCTCGGCGGCGTACAGGTTGCTGGTCAGGCCCGGCAGGCCGCTCCAGGCGACACCGGCCCAGTTCAGGTGCTGGCTGTGCTCATCGTCGGGCAGGCTGCCGTAGGAGGTGCCGATGCGGGTATGGCCGCTCTGGTTGTACAGTTTGGTGAAACTGGCCTGGCCGCCCTCGATCATCACGCCGTCGAAGCTGTGATTGGTCAGGCTGACCCCGCGAAAGGTCTGGGGCAACATGCGGGTTTCGCCGCCGGCGATCACCGGGTTGGCGAGAAACAGGTCGCCGGCCTTCAGCTCGGTATCCAAGGCACGCATCTTCAGGGTGCCGCCCGCCGTCGAGAATGAACCGGGCGCTTTGCCGCTGCCGTCGCTCACCGGCAGGATGCTCGAATTGTCCGTTCCGCCACCGCCGTCGAGCTTGAGCCCGAGCATGGCGTGGGCATCCAGGCCGATACCTACCGCGCCCTCGGTGTATCCCGATTCAAAGACGCCGAGAAAACCCTGGCCCCATTCAATATTGTCGTCTGCCTGCTGCTGGCGATTGCGGTTCATGTAGTAGTTGCGGGCATTGAGCTTGAGGCTCGAACCCTCGACAAATCCTTCGGCAGGGGAATCGTCGGCGGCCTGGGCACTGGCGGCCATCGTTGCAGTCATTGCAATGAACAACGGAGTGAATCTGGACGGGAGGCGCACGTGCGGTAAAGCTCCTGGGTTAACAGGGGACGTCCCTGTATCTGAAGTGCGAAAGGTTACTCAACAGGGAAAGCGAAGCGGCGATCGGGATGGCACAACGAAAAAAAGCCGCTGAGGCAGCGGCTTGGAGGACAACTTTTCATGGGGAAGAGCCCGGGAAAAGTGTCGGGGAAAACGGTAGCGGTGTGCAGCAATCAGCTGTCTTTCTCGATTCGTTGCTGGGCCTGGGCGCTGGATGCCTGCGGGGCCTGGGTGGCTCCCTGGGCCTTGGCCGTCATCTCGATCTGGTGCTCCTGGTACGCCGCGGCGCGTGCGGTATTTTGCGCGACGAAAGCCTGCGATTCTTCAGCCATGGCGAACGGCGACAGGAACAGGGAGGACAAAACGAAAGCGCTGGCAATACCCATACTGTTGGACATCTTTAAGACCTTCTTGCTTGGCAAGTGCTGTTTGGTGCGGGCAAAGATAAGGATGTCGGGCGATGGGAAAAAGAGCGGATTCATGAAAGGACTGTTGCACAAAGAGCAACAGTGGCTTGATTCTCGATCATTCCCACGCTCTGCGTGGGAATGCCTCTACGGACGCTCTGCGTTCGGCGCTTGATGGGACGCGGAGCGTCCCGGGCTGCGTTCCCACGCGGAGCGTGGGAACGATCAATAGTGGGTTTGATGCTCGATCATTCCCACGCTCTGCGTGGGAATGCCTCTACGGACGCTCTGCGTTCGGCGCTTGATGGGACGCGGAGCGTCCCGGGCTGCATTCCCACGCGGAGCGTGGGAACGATCAAGAGGAGTCAGACGGGCAGGTGGATGCCGAAGGTATTCATCCCGTGGTCGCTGCGCACAAACACATCGCCGCCATGCATCAGCGCGATTGCCTTGACGATGGCCAGCCCCAGCCCGTGGTTGTTGCCGCTGTTGCTGCGCGAGGCGTCGACACGATAGAAGCGTTCGAACAGGCGTGACAGGTGCTCGCCGGCAATCGGTGCGCCGGGGTTGGCGACGCCTATGCTGACTTGATGTTCCGCTGCCTCGATGCGTACCTGAATCACTTGTCCGGGGCCGGTGTGCTGCACCGCGTTGTTCAGCAGGTTGATCAACGCCCGGCGCAGGTGCGCGATTTCGATCCGTACCTGGGCATCGCCGCTGACCTGCACCCGAACCTGAGCGTCTTCGAGAATGAAGTCCAGGTACTCCAGGGCTGTCGCCACTTCATCGGCCAGCGACGTGGAGGTGAGTTTGGTGGCCTTGCTGCCCTGATCGGCGCTGGCGAGGAACAGCATGTCATTGATGATCGAACGCAATCGCTCAAGTTCTTCGAGGTTCGATTGCAACACCTCGAAATAATGCTCCGCCGAGCGCCCGCGGGTCAGCGCGACCTGAGTCGCGCCAATCAGATTGGTCAGCGGCGAGCGCAATTCATGGGCCACGTCGGCATTGAACGATTCCAGCCGCGAATAGGCCTGCTCGACCCGTTCCAGCGTGGAGTTGAACGCGTTGACGAACTCATTCAGCTCCGGTGGCAGCGGTGACAGTTGAAGGCGTCCGGACAGTAGCGGTGGTGCCAGGCGCTGGGCTTCCTGGGACAGTTTGATCAGTGGCTTGAGACCGATTCGCGCCACCCAGTACCCCAGCGCCGAGGCCAGCAGCACACCGACGATCGACAGGCTGATCAGCGCGATCAGCAGTTGATGCTGAGTGTGCAAAAACGTCTCGGTATCGATGCCGATCATGAAGCGCAGCGGCGGGCGCTGATCCTTGGCCGGGAACTGGCTGACCAACACTTTGAGCGGGTAGGCCTGACCCGGCAATTGCAGGTCGCGCATGCCCAGCGGTCCCTGGGCAAAGGCGCGAACCTGCGGTGTCAGGTTGCCGTATTCATACTGGGGATCGCCGCTGGTGATCCAGAAACTGATGCGTCTGTCTTCTTCGCCCAGCAGCTTGAGCTTGTTGTTGATCTTCACCCAATGCTCGGGCGTGCCATAACGACCGACCGTGGATTCGAGCACGCTGTAGCGCGCGTCCAGTTCGGCCTCGGGCAACAGGCCAAGGCCCTTGTCGACCTGCTGGTACAACGCCCAACCGATCAACAGGAACACCAGTAGCGCGACGAGTGTGAACATCCCACTTAGGCGCAGGGCAATGGAGTTACTGGACACCACGGCTCTCCAGCACATAACCCATGCCGCGAATGGTGTGCAGCAGTTTCTCGTCGAACGGCCCATCGAGCTTGGCGCGCAGGCGTTTGATCGCGACTTCGACGACGTTGGCGTCGCTGTCGAAATTGATGTCCCAGACCATTTCGGCGATGGCGGTTTTCGACAGGATTTCGCCCTGGCGACGAGCCAGTACGCTGAGCAGCGAGAATTCCTTGGCGGTCAGGTCCAGGCGTGTGCCACCCCGTGTAGCCTTGCGGCTGATCAGATCGATCCACAGGTCGGCGATGCTCACCTGCACCGGCTCGTGGCCGCCACTGCGGCGAGTCAGCGCTTGCAGGCGCGCCACCAGTTCGAGGAAGGAAAACGGCTTGCCCAGATAATCGTCGGCGCCATCGCGCAGGCCTTTGATGCGGTCCTCGACCCGCTCGCGGGCGGTGAGCATGATCACCGGTGTTTGCTTGCGCGCGCGCAGGGCGCGCAGTACGCCGAAGCCGTCCAGGCCGGGCAGCATCACGTCGAGGACGATCACCGCGTAATCGCTTTCCAGCGCCAGGTGCAGGCCTTCCACACCATCACGGGCCAGATCCACGGTGTAACCCTGTTCCGTCAGACCGCGGTGCAGATAGTCCGCGGTTTTTTCCTCGTCTTCGATAATCAGGACGCGCATGACCCGCCTCAGTCTGTGCTTGCCAGCGCCGGCACGGGCGCGGGTTTGGGCCTATGGAATAGCCGCTCCAGCCACAAGTATATGACTGGCGTGGTGAACAGCGTCAGCGCCTGGCTGACCAGCAAACCGCCGACCACCGCGATCCCCAGGGGTTGGCGCAGTTCGGCGCCGGTGCCGTAGCCGAGCATCAGCGGCAGGGCGCCGAGCAGGGCGGCGAGGGTGGTCATGATGATCGGGCGGAACCGCGTCAGGCAGGCCTGGAAGATCGCTTCCTGTGCCGGCAATCCACCGTTGCGCTGTGCTTCGAGGGCGAAGTCGATCATCAGGATGCCGTTTTTCTTGACGATGCCGATCAGCAGCACCAGCCCGATCAGCGCCATGATCGAGAAGTCCTGGCCGCAGATCCACAGCATGATCACCGCGCCCAGACCGGCCGAGGGCAAGGTCGAGATGATGGTCAACGGGTGCACGAAACTCTCGTAGAGCACACCCAGAATGATGTACACCGCCACCAGCGCCGCCAGAATCAGCCACGGCTGGCTGGCCAGCGAACTCTGGAACGCCTGGGCCGCCCCCTGGAAATTGCCGCTGATCGCCACGGGCATGCCGATGTCGACCTTGGCCTGATTGAGCATGATCACCGCGTCGCCCAGCGCCACCCCGGGCGCCAGGTTGAATGACAGGTTGGCGGCCGGGAACATGCCGTCATGGGCGATGGACAATGGGCCGACGGAGGGTGCATCGAACCGGGCGAGTGCCGACAGCGGCACCATTTCCCCGCTCAGGGGCGAGCGCAGGTAGAAGTAGTTGAGGCTCTCGGCCTTGCCGCGTTGTTGGGTGTCCAGTTCCAGGATCACGTTGTACTGGTTGACCTGGGTCTGGAACTCATTGATCTGGCGCTGGCCGAAGGCGTCGTACAACGCCTCGTCGACATCGCTGGCGGTCAGGCCGAAGCGGGCCGCCGCGCTGCGGTCGATGCTGATGTGAGTGATGCTGCCGCCCAGTTGCAGGTCATTGGACACGTCGCGGAACGCCGGGTTGCCGCGCAGTTTTTCCGTCAGGCGCTGGGTCCAGGTGCTCAGTACGGCGCCGTCGTTGCTCTTGAGCACGTACTGGTACTGGGCGCGGCTCGGCCCGGAACTGAGGTTGATGTCCTGGCCGGCGCGCAGGTACAGCACGATACCGGGCACCTTCATCAACTGCGGGCGAATACGGTCGATGAACTCACTGGCGGACACATCGCGGTCTCCGCGTTTTTTCAGGGCAATCCAGAAACGGCCGTTGGCGATGGTCTGGTTGCTGCCCGACACCCCGACCGAGTGTGAGAACGACTCGACCGCAGGATCGGCGGCGACGATCTCGGCCATCGCCAGGTGTTTTTTCACCATGTCGCCGTAGGAAATATCCGCGGCCGCCTCGGTCGTCCCGAGGACGAAGCCAGTGTCCTGCACCGGGAAGAAACCTTTCGGAATGAACACGTAGCCACCCACGGCCAGCGCCACCGACAGGCCGAAGATACCGATCATCAGCTTCTGATGGGCGAGTGCGCGGCGCAGCCCCTTTTCGTACCACCCCAGCAGGCGCTCGCCGAAGCCTTGTTTGGCGTGAGTGTCATGTACCGGGGCGCGCATGAAGAGCGCTGCCAGTGTTGGCGCCAGGGTCAGCGACACCACCACGGAAATCATGATGGTCGAGGTGGCCGTCAGTGCGAACTCCTTGAACAGTCGCCCGACCACGCCGCCCATGAACAGCAGCGGGATGAACGCCGCCACCAGCGAGAAACTGATCGACACCACCGTAAAGCCGATTTCGCCTGCGCCCTTGATCGCCGCTTCACGCATGCCGTCGCCGGCTTCCAGGTGACGGTGAATGTTTTCCACCACCACGATAGCGTCGTCGACCACAAAGCCCACGGCGACCACGATCGCCACCAGCGTCAGGTTGTTCAGGCTGAAGCCCATCACGTACATCAGGGCAAAGCTGGCGGTCAGCGAAACGCCCAGCACCGCCGACACGATCATGGTTGCCGACAACTGGCGCAGGAACAGCGCCATCACCGCCACCACCAGCATGATCGCGATCAGCAGGGTGATTTCCACTTCATGCAGCGAGGCGCGGATGGTCTGGGTGCGGTCGATCAGTGTCTTGACCTGGACCGAAGCGGGCAACATCGCCTGCAGGCCCGGCAGTGCCGCCTGAATGCGATCCACGGTCTCGACGATGTTGGCCCCCGGCTGGCGGAAGATCACCAGGTTCACCCCCGGTTGCGTGCCCGCCCAGGCCTGGACGTAGGCGTCTTCCGAACCGTTGACGACTTTGGCCACGTCCCGCAGATGAACCGGTGCACCGTCCTTGTAGGACACGATCAACTGGCTGTAGTCCTCGGGGTGAAAGAGCTGGTCGTTGGTGGACAGGGTCGAGATGCTCGACTCCCCGTACAGTGCGCCCTTGGCCAGGTTGAGGCTGGTCTGCTGGATCGCCAGGCGGACATCGGCAAGGGTCAGGCCGATCGCCGCGAGCTTGTCTGCCGACACCTGGACGCGAATCGCCGGACGTTGCTGGCCGGTGATGTTGACCTGGCCTACACCGTCGATCTGGCTGATCTGACGTGACAACAGGGTTTCCGTCAGGTCGCTGAGTTCGGGACCGGGCATCAGCGAGGAATTGACGCTGAGGATCAGCACGGGACTGTCCGCGGGGTTGACCTTGCGCCAGGTCGGCAGGTTGGGCATGTCCTTGGGCAGCTTGCCGGCGGCGGTGTTGATCGCGGCCTGCACTTCCTGGGCGGCGGTGTCGATGCTTTTGTCGAGGGTGAATTGCAGGGTCAGGATGGTCGAACCCAGGGCGCTGCTCGACGTCATCTGGGTCACGCCGGGAATGGCGCTGAACTGCACTTCAAGGGGCGTGGCCACCGACGACGCCATGGTTTCCGGGCTGGCGCCGGGCAGTTGCGCCGCCACCTGAATGGTTGGGAATTCTGCTTCCGGCAAAGGCGCGACCGGCAGGCGCGGGAAAGCGATGGCGCCCAGCAGTACCAGGGCAATGGTCAGCAGCACCGTGGCCACCGGGTGGTCGATGCACCAGGCCGATACCGAACCGTGGCCTTTCATTGCGCAGCCTCCGATTGCACCACTTGCGGCGGGTCGGTCAGCACTTGCACAGTGGCGCCGGGCTTGAGCCGCGACTGGCCATCGCTGACCAGCACATCGCCCGGTTGCACGCCTTTGATGATGTTCTGGCTGCTGCCTTGATAAACCATCTGCACCGGTACGGTTTCCACCTTGTCACCCTTGACCCGGTAGACGAACGGTTGCTCGAGGCCACGCTGTACGACGGTGGGAGGGACCACCAGCGCATCTTTATCCAGTGCTGTCTGAATCTTTACCGTCACCAGCAGGCCCGGCCAGAGTTTCTGGCCGGCGTTGTCGAATTCGGCCTTGGCGCGAATGGTCCCGGTGTTGGCGTTGATCTGGTTGTCGATCAGGGTCAGGTGGCCTTCGCCCAGCAGGTTGCCAGTCTCGCCGTCGGTGTCGGCGCCAATGTAGGCCTTGACGCTGGCATGTTGCGGATCGCTGATCAGGCCCTGAAGCATCGGCAGCATGTGTTGCGGCAGGGAGAACTCCACGGCGATCGGGTCGATCTGGGTGACGGTGAACAGACCCTGGGCATCGGTCATGCGCAGGAAGTTGCCCTCGTCCACTGTGCGAATGCCGACGCGGCCGCTGACCGGCGAACGAATCTGCGTATAGGACAGTTGCACCTGGGCGGCATCAATCGACGCCTGATTGCCCTGGGCCGTCGCCTTGAGCTGGTTGACCAGCGCCTGCTGCTGGTCGTAAGTCTGTTTCGACACACCGTCGTCGACACTCAGCAGCTTGTAGCGCTTGAGGTTGACCTGTGCGACTTGCAGCTGTGCCTGGCTTTCCCCCAGTTGCGCCCGGGCCTGGTCGAGGCTGGCGCGGATCGAGCGGTCATCGATGGTGGCCAGCAGGTCGCCCTTGTTCACCAGTTGACCTTCCTTGACCATGATTTTGGTGAGAATGCCGTCGATTTGCGGTCGGACCACGACGCTGTGCAGCGACAGGACCGAGCCGATGCCGCTGACGTAGCGGGGCACGTCTTTCTCCACGACGCTGACCACCCGCACGGGAATGGCGCCGGTGGTCGTGAGCTTTGCCTTGGCCGGTTTGCCTGCATACCACAGGCCCAGCGCTGCCAGGACAATCAGAAGGGCGACGAGCAGGACGGGTTTTTGCTGGATTCGCATGCGGGGAGCGCCAGGGCTGGGTGATCGACAGGTTGATAGTTTCCTTTATAAACCTGTTTGGCGGTCAGGAAGGTGACTGCTAACTGACGGCGCTGTCAGTTTGACGGGTGGCTTGGCGTATTGATCGTTCCCACGCTCTGCGTGGGAACGCCTCCAGGGACGCTCCGCGTTCCTGCTTCACCGCCCGCTAGACGCCAGGCACCGTTGGGACGCGGAGCGTCCCGGGATGCATTCCCACGCGGAGCGTGGGAACGATCAATAAGGATCAATTGGCCACCCGTGCCCCACTCAGGCTCCCGCTCAGTTCATACGCCGCCAATTCCGTCTGATGCGCTGCCAGCAGTTCCGGCAGCGATCCACGCAGGTATTCCACCCAGGTCTTGATCTTCGCATCCAGGTACTGGCGCGACGGGTAGATGGCGTACAGGTTGAGCTCCTGCGAGCGGTACTTGGGCATCATGCGTACCAGCGTACCGTTGCGCAGGCCGTCGATGGCGGCGTACAGCGGCAGGACGCCGACGCCCATGCCGCTGATGATCGCCGATTTCATCGCGTCGGCGGAGTTCACCAGAAACGGTGAGCTGTTGATGGTGACCATTTCCTGGCCGTCAGGGCCGTCGAACGCCCATTTTTCCAGGGGAATGACCGGGCTTACCAGGCGCAGGCAGGCGTGGTTGAGCAGGTCGCTGGGCTTTTGCGCGCAACCGTTGGCTTTGACGTAGGCCGGCGAGGCGCAAACGATGCTGAACGTTATCCCCAGGCGCTGGGAGACGAAGCCCGAGTCGGGCAGCTCCCTGGCCAGGACGATGGACACGTCATAGCCCTCGTCGAGCAGGTCCGGTACGCGGTTGGCCATGGTCAGGTCGAACGTCACGTCCGGGTGAGTCTTGCGGTAGCGGGCGATGGCGTCGATCACGAAGTGCTGGCCGATGCCGGTCATGGTGTGCACTTTCAGTTGCCCGGCGGGACGCGCATGGGCGTCGCTGGCTTCGGCCTCGGCTTCCTCGACATAGGCCAGGATTTGCTCGCAGCGCAACAAATAGCGTTTACCGGCTTCGGTGAGGGCGATGCGTCGGGTCGTTCGGTTGAGCAGACGGGTTTGCAGGTGGGCTTCCAGGTTGGAGACCGCGCGCGAGACGTTGGCGGTGGTGGTGTCCAGTTGCACGGCAGCGGCAGTAAAGCTGCCAGCCTCGGCCACGTAACTGAAGGCGCGCATGTTTTGCAATGTGTCCATGGGGTGCTCTCGGGTTCGATGGCAAATTGTGACACGAAGTTTCAGGGGCTGAGACCCAGACTTAAGGATTATCTCGTTAACGGTAACAAAGATTCACAGGAATCCCAGCTTATCGCCTGGAACGCCTCCCCATAGAATTCCGGCACCTCTACAACGTAGGAGCGAGCGGTGCGGCGATCCGCCTTGCCCGCGAAGACGATGACACGGTTCATCAGTTACACCGCGTAGTTGCCTTCGCAGGCAAGCCTTGCTCCTACAGGCAATCCACAACCTTCAGGAATTTGCAGCTGTGCCGCGTCGCATCAACAGAGCGCTTTTGCCGCTCAGTGTTCTGGCTTTAACCCTGGTCATCAGCGGCTGCATCGGAACCGGAGGTATCGCCCCGCAGGGCAAGGCACTGGAGGCCGATTCACTGGCCACCGACGAAGCCATCCAGAGCGCCGCCCGGGATGCGCATTGGCCCACCGCCCAATGGTGGCAGGCCTATGGCGATGCGCAACTGAACCGCTGGATCGACCGCGCCGTGCAAGGCAGCCCGACCATGGCCATGGCCACCGCGCGGGTACGCCAGGCCAAATCCATGGCCGGTGTGGCCGAGGCGGCCGAGTCGTTGCAGATCAACGGCGAATCCACGCTCAAGCGCCATAGCTGGCCTACCGATCAGTTCTACGGCCCCGGCGAGCTGGCCAACACCACAACCTGGGACAACAACGCTGCGCTGGGCTTCAGTTACGCCCTGGACCTCTGGGGCCGGGAAAGCAACGCCACCGAACAGGCCGTGGACCTGGCCCACATGACGGTCGCCGAAGCACGCCAGGCCCAGCTCGAATTGCAGAACAACATCGTGCGCGTCTACATCGAGCTGTCGCTGCATTACGCGCAGCGGGACATCGTCGAAGCGACCTTGAAGCAACAACAGCAGATTCTCGACCTGGCACAGAAGCGCCTGAACGGGGGGATCGGCACGCATTTCGAAGTCAGCCAGGCCCAGACGCCACTGCCCGAAACCCATCGGCAAATCGATGCGCTGGACGAAGAAATCGCCCTGAGCCGCAATCAACTGGCCGCGCTGGCGGGCCTTGGGCCAGGGGAGGGCGCGCAGTTGCAACGGCCGACGCTGTCATTGGGTGCGGCGCTGAAACTGCCGTCGGCGTTGCCGGCCCAATTGCTCGGCCAACGCCCGGACGTCGTTGCCAGCCGCTGGCAAGTGGCGGCGCAGGCGCGGGGTATCGATGTGGCGCACGCCGGTTTCTACCCCAACGTCGATCTGGTCGGCAGCCTCGGCTACATGGCCACCGGCGGCGGAGCGCTGGAGTTTCTGACCGGCAAGAAACTCAACTACAGCGTCGGCCCGGCGATTTCGCTGCCGATCTTTGACGGTGGCCGGTTGCGCGCCGAACTGGGTGAAGCGTCCGCCGGTTACGACATCGCCGTGGCGCACTACAACCAGACACTGGTCAACGCGCTGAAGAACATTTCCGATCAGTTGATCCGCCGCGAGTCCATGGACAAGCAGCAGGCCTTCGCCGCCGAGTCGGTGGCCACGGCGCAGAAGACCTATGACATCGCCATGATCGCCTACCAGCGCGGGCTGACCGACTACCTCAACGTGCTCAATGCCCAGACCCTGCTGTTCAAACAGCAGCAGGTTCAGCAGCAGGTGCAGGCAGCGCGCTTGAGTGCCCATGCGGAGCTGGTGACGGCGTTGGGTGGCGGGCTCGGAGCGGGCAATGACGTACCGACTGCCGAACAGACCCAGGCACCGAAAACCCCGATTCTCTTGCGTTGAACACAACACTTGTGGGAGCGAGCCTGCTCGCGATTGCGGTGGGTCAGTCAACATCAATGTTGAATATGAAGCCGCCATCGCGAGCAGGCTCGCTCCCACAGGTTCCGGGTTTTTGCCGAAATTAATTGAGCAGGATTTCATGACTCCCTTGCCCGCACCCTTGCGCTGGCTGTACTCCCTGGAATGGCGTCGGGGTTTCTTTGACTGGGCACGCAGCGACGGCGTGACCTGGGTGTACATTTTCAAGGTGTTGATCGCCGCGTTCCTGACGCTTTGGCTGGCGATGCGCCTGGAGTTGCCGCAACCGCGTACGGCGATGATCACCGTGTTCATCGTCATGCAGCCGCAAAGCGGCCATGTGTTCGCCAAGAGTTTCTATCGTTTCCTCGGCACGCTGGCGGGTTCGGCGGTGATGGTGGCGCTGATCGCCCTGTTTGCGCAGAACACCGAACTGTTCCTGGGCGCGCTGGCGATCTGGGTCGGCATCTGTACGGCCGGCGCGGCGCGCAGTCGCAACTTCCGCGCCTACGGCTTCGTGCTGGCCGGCTACACCGCGGCCATGGTCGGCCTGCCCGCGCTGGCGCATCCGGACGGTGCGTTCATGGCGGCGGTCTGGCGTGTGCTGGAAATCTCCCTGGGGATTCTCTGCTCGACCCTGGTCAGCGCCGCGATCCTGCCGCAATCGGCCGGCGCTGCCATGCGCAATGCCCTGTACCAGCGTTTCGGGGTGTTCGCCTCGTTCGTCACCGACGGCTTGCGTGGCCGCAGCCAGCGCGAGGCGTTCGAAGCCAGCAACGTGCGCTTTATCGCCGAAGCGGTGGGGCTGGAAAGCCTGCGCAGTGTCACGGTGTTCGAAGACCCGCACATGCGTCGGCGCAATGGTCGGCTCAGCCGCTTGAACAGCGAGTTCATGAGCATCACGACCCGTTTCAACGCCTTGCATCAGCTGCTGGAACGTCTGCGCAACAGCGGCGCCGATCAAGTGGTGGCGGCGATCAAGCCGGGCTTGCAGGATCTGGCCGAATTGCTCGATGGCTTTAGCGGACGTGCCCTGACCCATGCCGATGCCGCGCGTCTGGTGACGGCGCTGACGGCATACAAGGCCGGATTGCCGGCGCGGGTGCGCAGCCTGCGGGCCATGTTCCAGCAGAGCGGTCCGGATGACGCCGGGCAGCTTGATTTCCACACCGCCTACGAACTGCTGTATCGCTTTGTCGATGACTTGCACAGTTATGCACAGACCCACGCCTCCCTGGCCGATCACAGCCATGAGCGTGAACGCTGGGACGAGCCGTTCACGCCGCAGACCAACTGGCTGGCGTCGGCGGCTTCGGGGATTCGTGCCGCGTTCATTCTGATCGTGCTGGGCAGTTACTGGGTGGCCACGGCGTGGCCGAGCGGGGCGACCATGACCCTGATTGCCGCTGCCACCGTGGGCCTGTCCGCCGCGACGCCGAACCCCAAGCGCATGTCGTTCCAGATGGCTTGCGGCACCTTCCTCGGTGCACTGATCGGCTTCGTCGAGATGTTTTTCATATTCCCGTGGATCGACGGCTTTCCATTGCTGTGCGTGATGCTGGCGCCGGTGATCGTGCTCGGTTCGTTCCTGACCTCACGACCGCAATACGTCGGGGTCGGGCTGGGGTTGTTGATCTTCTTCAGCACCGGTTCCGTGCCGGACAACCTGACGGTCTACAACCCGTACACCTTCATCAACGACTACATCGCCATGGTGCTCGGCATGCTGGTGTGCGCGGCGGCGGGGGCAATCATTCTGCCGCCCAACAGTCGCTGGCTGTGGCGACGGCTGGAACAGGACCTGCGTGGCCAGGTGGTGTACGCCATCAGCGGCAAGCTCAAGGGCCTGGCGTCGAGTTTCGAAAGCCGCACCCGCGACCTGGTGCACCAGGCCTATGGCTTCGCGGCGGGGCAGCCGCACGTGCAACGCAATGTGCTGCGCTGGATGTTCGTTGTCCTGGAAATCGGTCACGCGATCATCGAGTTGCGCAAGGAGCAGGCGCTGCTGCCGGTGCACCCGGCCTATGCCGAATCCCAACCGTGGCGCCAGTCGATCCGTGTGATGGGCCGCTCGCTGGTGCGATTGTTCCTGCAACCGGGCCAGAGCAACCTGGAGCGCGCACTGACAGCGGTCGATCACGCCATCGGCCGCGTACAAGCCACCGATGAACCCTTCGCCCCGCACTTCGATACCTCGGCGTTGCGTCGGGTCAAAAGCTATCTGCATTTCATCCGCACTTCATTGCTGGACCCGCAGTCGCCGCTGTCCAGCCCTGTTGATGCCAGCCAAGCCCCAAGGACTTGATCATGCCCCGTGAAATCGCTTTCCACGGCGTGTACATGCCGACCATGACCCTGATGTTCCTGATTGCCGCGGTGCTGGCCTGGGGCCTCGACCGCTTTGTCTCTGGCTTCGACCTCTACCGCTTCTTCTGGCACCCGGCGCTGCTGCGCCTGAGTCTGTTTACCTGTCTGTTCGGCGCGCTGGCGCTGACTGTCTACCGTTGAGAACGCTCTGATGAAAAAGCTCTTCAGCCTGCTCGCCACGTTGCTGGTATTGGCCTGCGCCATTTGGATCGGCCGGACCCTCTGGGTGCATTACATGGAGACCCCGTGGACTCGCGACGGCCGGGTACGCGCCGACATCATCAACGTTGCCGCCGACGTCACCGGTGAAGTGGTGGACGTGCCGGTGCGCGATAACCAATTGGTGAAGAAGGGCGACCTGCTGATGCAGATCGATCCCGAGCATTACCGTCTGGCGGTCAAGCAGGCGCAGTCATTGGTCGCTTCGCGCAAGGCCACGTGGGAGATGCGCAAGGTTAACGCCCATCGCCGCGCCGACCTGGACAACCTGGTGATCTCCAAGGAAAACCGCGACGACGCCAGTAACATCGCCGATTCGGCCCTGGCCGACTATCAACAGGCCCAGGCGCAACTGGAAGCCGCCGAACTCAACCTCAAGCGCACCGAAGTGCGTGCGGCGGTAGACGGTTACGTGACCAACCTCAACGTCCATCGCGGTGACTATGCGCGCATCGGCGAGGCGAAAATGGCCGTGGTCGATATGAACTCGTTCTGGGTCTACGGCTTCTTCGAGGAAACCAAGCTTCCGCATGTACGCGTCGGCGACAAGGCCGACATGCAACTGATGAGCGGCGAAGTGCTCAAGGGCCACGTGGAAAGCATCTCGCGCGGCATCTACGACCGCGACAACCCGGAAAGCCGTGAGTTGATCGCCGACGTCAACCCGACCTTCAACTGGGTGCGCCTGGCACAACGGGTGCCGGTGCGCATCCACATCGATGAAGTGCCGGAGGGCGTGCTGTTGGCGGCGGGGATCACGTGTACGGTGGTGGTCCAGCAGATGTAACCCTGTAGGAGCGAGCACGCTCGCGATGGAGCAGCAGGCACCGCGGGCATTCAGAAAACCCGCGTTATCGTTAACGCCCATCGCGAGCATGCTCGCTCCTACAGGTGAGCGGTGATTACTAAACGTTGATTTGGTCAAGCAGATGTAACCCTGTAGGAGCGAGCATGAACTGGTCAAGTAATTCTGGACACCAGTTAAGGTTTTCACGCCGCCAATTTCTCCATAGCTACCGGCGATCGGTAGCCGTTGTAGCTATGGAG
>NZ_JBNNVQ010000115.1:0-17578 GCF_050280625.1 Pseudomonas sp. NPDC089569 | reverse complement strand
TTCTGTTTTTTGTTTTTTTTTCCCCCACAAAAACCCCCACCCCCCTGCTCCGCGCCTGGCCCCCGCCCCCCGCCGGCCGCGGGGGGTGTGGTGCCTCGCGGGCAAGCCTCGCTCCTACAGGGGGAGGGGGGTGTTGCTCTCTTGGTCCAAGCTGACTAACATGTCAGGAAATTCATCCTATGATTGGATGAGAGGGCGAATCCTGTGTCTGAAATATCTCCACTCATTAAACGATCCCTGGTCGACCAGGCCCTGGATCAACTACGCCTGCGTATCAACCAGGGCGTCTGGGCGGTCGGTCAGCGACTGCCCACCGAACCCGAGCTGTCGGCCGAACTGGGTATCAGCCGCAATACCGTGCGTGAAGCCATGCGTGTGCTGGCGTTCTCCGGATTGATCGAAATCCGGCAGGGTGACGGCAGTTATCTGCGGGCGGTGATCGATCCTCTGGATACCTTGAAAGCCCTGTCCCAATGCTCCCTCGAACAGGCCCGCGAAACGCGGCATATCCTGGAGGTCGAGGCCATCGGCCTGGCCGCCTTGCGTCGTACCGACGAAGACCTGGTGGCCTTGCGCGAGGCACTGGGTGTCAGTGGCAGCCACTATCACGGCGATCTCGACACCTACATCGCTTGTGACCTGGTGTTCCATCGCCGTCTGGTGGACGCCGCGCACAATTCGACGCTCAGCGAGTTGTATCGCTATTTTTCCAGCGTGGTCGGCGCGCAATTGCGCCATTGCCTGAACATCACCCCCCGACGCCAGGAAGTGTTCGACCTGCACATCGCTTTGCTCGATGCGGTCGAGCAGCGTGATCCGGAGCGGGCCAAGGCTCTGTCGAGGCAGTTGATCAATGAACCTTGAAACCGAGAACCGTATGTCCAGTCGCAATCTCTCTGAGTCCAAACGCACGGCAGAACTTGAAGAGCTTCTGATCGATGCCGAGGCCGACGATGCGGAAGTTCAGCAAGGCCAGCCGGGCACGGGCCGACCGTGGTTGTTACTGCTGGGGCTGATTCTGGTCGCGCTGAACCTGCGCCCCGCGTTGTCGAGCATGGCGCCGTTGCTCAGCGAAGTATCGAAAAGCCTCGGCTTGTCGGCGTCCCAGGCGGGGTTGCTGACCACGCTGCCGGTACTGTGCCTGGGGCTTTTCGCCCCGCTTGCCCCCGTGCTGGCCAGGCGTTTCGGCGCCGAGCGGGTGGTGCTTGGAATTCTCCTGACCCTGGCGGGCGGCATCATCCTGCGCAGCTCTTTGGGTGAAGCAGGGCTGTTCGCCGGCAGCGTGCTGGCCGGCGCCAGCATCGGCATCATCGGTGTGTTGTTGCCGGGCATCGTCAAGCGTGATTTCGCCCGGCAGGCCGGGACCATGACCGGTGTGTACACCATGGCCCTGTGTCTGGGAGCGGCGATGGCAGCGGGAACGACCGTGCCGCTCAGCGAACACTTCGACCACAGTTGGGCATTGGGTCTGGGCTTCTGGGTGATTCCGGCTCTGGCCGCCGCGATTTTCTGGTTGCCGCAAGTCGGCCGCAAGCAGGGCGCGCATCACGTTGCCTATCGCGTCCGGGGATTGCTTCGCGATCCGCTGGCCTGGCAGGTGACCTTGTACATGGGCTTGCAATCGTCCCTGGCCTACATCGTGTTCGGCTGGCTGCCTTCGATTCTGATCGGTCGCGGTCTGACGCCGACCCAGGCAGGGCTGGTGCTTTCGGGATCGGTGATCATTCAATTGGTCAGCTCCCTGGCGGCACCCTGGCTGGCCACGCGCGGCAAGGACCAGCGTCTGGCCATCGTGATCGTCATGGTGCTCACACTGGCGGGCCTGTTCGGCTGCCTGTATGCACCGATCGAAGGCTTGTGGGGCTGGGCGGTCGTTCTGGGATTGGGCCAGGGTGCCACGTTCAGCCTGGCCTTGACCCTGATCGTGCTGCGCTCGCGGGACTCCCATGTGGCGGCGAACCTGTCGAGCATGGCTCAAGGCTTTGGCTACACCCTGGCATCCATGGGGCCGTTCGCCGTCGGTATCGTGCACGACTGGACCGGCGGCTGGAACGCCGTGGGCTGGATCTTCGGCATCATCGGCCTGGGCGCGATCCTTGCGGGGCTGGGGGCGGGGCGTGCACTTTACGTGCAGGTCGAAAGCGAAAAAATTTGAAACGCCATCGCGGGCAAGCCCGCTCCCACGGTTTCAGTGTCGTTCACAAACCTGTGGATCAACACAAATCCTGTGGGAGCTGGCTTGCCAGCGATGGGGGCAGTCAGTGTTCATCGATTTTGGAGCTGCCGGCCCCTTCGCGAGCAGGCTCGTTCCTACCGTTTTTGTGATTGGCTTGGGTTCTCTGCCGGTATTCGGCGGGAGAATGCCGATAGTGTTTCCTCCGTTTGCAGACTATCGTGCTGGCAATCTGTCCTTAAGCATGGAGTTTGCTCGTGAGTGAAGCCAACAGCGCTGTGATCACCCGTTTCTATCAGGCGTTCCAGCGCCTCGATGCCGAGGCCATGAGCGCCTGCTACACCGAGGATGTCGTGTTCAGCGACCCGGCCTTCGGCGAGCTTCGCGGTCGCGATGCCGGTGATATGTGGCGCATGCTCACCACGCGTGCCAAGGATTTCTCCCTGACCTTCGATCAGGTTCGCAGCGATGAGCGCACCGGCGGCGCCCATTGGGTCGCGACCTATCTGTTCAGCCAGACCGGCAACACGGTGGTCAATGATATCCAGGCACGCTTCGTGTTCCGCGACGGCAAAATCTGCGAGCACCACGACAGCTTCGATCTGTGGGCCTGGTCGCGTCAGGCGCTGGGCTTCAAGGGCTTGCTGCTGGGCTGGACACCGCTGATACGCAATGCCGTTCGCGGGCAAGCTCTGA
Organism: Pseudomonas sp. NPDC089569; assembly: GCF_050280625.1. Taxonomy (NCBI): domain Bacteria; kingdom Pseudomonadati; phylum Pseudomonadota; class Gammaproteobacteria; order Pseudomonadales; family Pseudomonadaceae; genus Pseudomonas; species Pseudomonas sp. NPDC089569. The sequence continues at coordinate 14,709 of NZ_JBNNVQ010000115.1, read as the reverse complement.
AGGGGCTGAAGGCATTTCAGGCCGGTCGCTGATAAGATCGCGGCCTGTTTCCTTGCAAGCCTTGACCGTGACGTGACCACTCCCAGCGAAAAAACCGTCGATGCCGACGCTCCCGTCAGCAAACCCTGGTTCGTCTATCTCGTGCGTGCGGCCAACGGCTCGCTTTACTGCGGGGTCAGCGACGATCCCGTGCGCCGCTTTGCCACTCACCAGAGCGGCAAAGGCGCGCGATTCTTTCTCTCCAGCCCGGCCGTAGCCCTGGTTTACACCGAAGTGTGTCGCGACAAAAGCGAGGCGCTGCGTCAGGAACGGCTGATCAAAAAACTCAAGAAAAGCGCCAAGGAATGCCTGGTGGCGTCTTATCAATCTGAGTGATGGGTTGCCATCAGCCGGATCCGTAGGCTGCCCGTCTATTGCGCGCTAAGCTGGCACTACCTATTCGTGCGGCGGAGCCGAGCATGTCCGAGTTGATCCTGCATCATTACCCGACGTCCCCATTTGCCGAAAAAGCGCGCTTGCTGCTCGGTTTCAAGGGGCTGTCCTGGCGTTCGGTGAAGATCTCGCCGGTGATGCCCAAACCTGATCTTGTGGCGTTGACCGGCGGATATCGCAAGACCCCGGTATTGCAGATCGGTGCAGATGTTTATTGCGATACGGCATTGATCGCCCGTCGACTGGATCGAGGAAAAGCCTTGCCGGCACTCTTTCCGGAAGGTCAGGAAATGATCGCCGCGTCGTTCGCGGCGTGGGCCGATTCGGTGGTTTTCCAGCATGCGGTCAGCCTGGTGTTTCAACCGGAATCGATCGCGGTGCGTTTTGGCAATCTGCCACAGGATGCGGTCAAGGCTTTCCTGGCTGACCGTGCCAGGCTGTTCAGTGGGGGCAGTGCCACTCGACTGTCTGCCGAGCAGGCCAAACATCAATGGCCGACGATCATGGCGCGACTGGAGCAACAGCTGCAGCGCGAAGAGGGTGATTATCTGTTTGGCGAACCGTCGATTGCCGACTTCGCCATGGCCCATCCACTGTGGTTCCTCAAGGCAACGCCAGTGACCTCGCCGCTTGTGGATAACTATCCGGCGGTTGCGGCCTGGTTGTCGCGGGTACTGGGTTTCGGGCACGGGGCGTCGAGCGAGATGAGCTCGGAAGAAGCGCTGGCGATTGCACGTGAAGCCACACCTGCCGCTCTGCCGGATGAATCGTTCGATGAGCCGAATGGTTTCCGTGCGGGCCAGCAAGTGCTGATCGCGGCCACTGACTATGGCGTCGATCCGGTGGCGGGGGAGTTGCTGTTTGCAGGTAGCGAGGAGTTGATCGTGCGTCGTGAGGATGAGCGTGGCGGTGTGGTGCATGTGCACGTTCCGCGGTTCGGCTTCCGTATCGAAGCACGCTGATATCACACCTGTAGGAGCGAGCATGCTCGCGATGATGGACGGGGCACCGCGGGGTATCAGGTTCCCAGCGTTATCGTTGACGTTCATCGCGAGCGTGCTCGCTCCTACAGGGTTTTGTGTTATTTCAGGGCGGCCAGGATCGCATCGGGGTCGTAGCCGCGAATCAAGGTTCCATTCACGTCGACGAACGGAATTCCACCACCGCCCAGCGCCTCGTAAGCCTTGCGCGCTACGGCGTCTTTCTCGATATCGAACTCCCTGTACGGAATGCCTTTCTGATCAAGAAAGCGCCGGGTCAGCTTGCAGTAGCCACACCATTCGGTGGTGTAGAGCACGACCCTGGCGTTGGCCTGGGTCTGCCCGGACACCGCTTGCGAAGGGTTGAATACCCGCTCGATCTTGCCCCAGTTCTGGTAAGCCACGACCACCAGCAGGATCAGCAGGAATTTCTTCAGCACGTTACCCAGCATCAGTTACGGCGCTTGAGTTGGTCGGTCAGCGACGTCGGCAGGCCCTTGATGATCAGGGTCCCGGCCTCTTCGTCGTACTCGATCTTCGAGCCCAGCAGATGCGCTTCGAAGCTGATGGACAAGCCTTCGGCGCGACCGGTGAAGCGGCGGAACTGGTTCAGGGTGCGCTTGTCGGCCGGGATCTCCGGCGACAGGCCATAGTCCTTGTTGCGGATATGGTCGTAAAACGCCTTCGGGCGCTCCTCGTCGATCAGCTCCGACAGCTCTTCCAGGCCCATCGGCTCGCCCAGCTTGGCCTGGCTGCTGGCGTACTCCACCAACGTCTTGGTTTTCTCGCGGGCGGAGTCTTCCGGCAGGTCTTCGCTTTCGACGAAGTCACTGAAGGCCTTGAGCAGGGTGCGGGTTTCACCCGGGCCATCGACGCCTTCCTGGCAGCCGATGAAGTCTCGGAAATACTCAGAAACCTTTTTACCGTTCTTGCCCTTGATGAACGAAATGTACTGCTTGGATTGCTTGTTGTTCTGCCATTCGGAGACGTTGATTCGCGCCGCCAGGTGCAACTGGCCCAGGTCCAGGTGACGGGAGGGGGTCACGTCCAGTGCTTCGGTCACTGCCACGCCTTCACTGTGATGCAGCAGGGCGATGGCCAGGTAATCGGTCATGCCTTGCTGGTAGTGCGCGAACAGCACGTGGCCGCCGACCGACAGGTTGGACTCTTCCATCAGCTTTTGCAGGTGCTCGACCGCCACACGGCTGAAGGCGGTGAAGTCCTGCCCGCCCTCGAGGTATTCCTTCAGCCAGCCGCTGAAGGGAAAAGCGCCGGATTCCGGATGAAACAGGCCCCAGGCTTTGCCCTGTTTGGCGTTGTAGTTTTCATTGAGGTCGGCAAGCATGTTTTCGATGGCGGCGGACTCGGCCAGTTCAGAGTCGCGGGCGTGGAGCACTGCAGGTGTGCCGTCGGGTTTTTTGTCGATCAGGTGGACGATGCAATGACGGATCGGCATGGGCTTCTCGGCTGATGGGAGCGGCTATTGGAGAGAGCAGGGCGAGCTCCCCGAAAAAGCGCCCAGTGTACCGCAACCACTGCGTTTGGCGTGGTGCGAAGGGCAATTGCCCGGCGACCGGCGGCACTTGAGCGGTTTTTTCCCGATTTAGATCAATAAAGCTGACCAAATGGATAGCTAGAGGCGGATATTTCCCCGTCTCTGTGCTAGTTTTGCGCGGTCTTGCGCGAAGTCACTGCGTTAAGCGTGCAGTCAGCAAATGTCAGGTCGAACCAAACCCTGATTTCGGCATCTATAACCCGACTCGTCGTGGTTATCGCCGAGGGTGCCAGATCCAGAAGATCGGGCTCGATGGCTGACACTGCACTCTGCAATCCATATGAATTTGATAGGGAAGGAACACTACATGGCTCTTACTAAAGACCAACTGATCGCCGACATCGCCGAAGCTATCGACGCGCCGAAAACCACCGCGCGTAACGCTCTGGACCAACTGGGCCAAATCGTTGCCGATCAGCTGGAAAACGGCGGCGAAATCACTTTGCCAGGTATCGGCAAACTGAAAGTGACCGAGCGTCCTGCCCGTACCGGCCGTAACCCATCGACTGGCGCTGCCATCGAAATCCCTGCCAAGAAAGTGATCAAGCTGGTTGTGGCCAAAGGCCTGACCGACGCTGTGAACAAGTAAGACGCAGCGATAAAAAAAACCGTGCGCCGGAACGATCCGGGCACGGTTTTTTTGTGTCTGCGATTTAGAGCATCCCCTGTAGGAGCGAGCACGCTCGCGATGGTCGTCAACGATGACGCGGGGAATCAGATTGTCAGCGTTGTCTGGCCGTCCATCGCGAGCGTGCTCGCTCCTACAGCAGGTTATGTTCGGGATTTCCAGTGTTGCCGCCAGGCCTGTTGCTCGGCCGGGGTCTGGAACGTCCAGGCGACAAGACGACTCTGCTTCTGGCCCTGACCCATTTCCACCACGCGGCTCTCAAGGGCACCTGCCTTGTTCAGCGCCGTCTGGATGGCCGGCAGGTTCGATGCCTTCGACACCAGGGTACTGAACCACAGAACCTGCCGGGCCACTTGTGCGCTTTCGCTGATCAGTTGCGTGACAAAGCGCACCTCGCCGCCTTCGCACCACAACTCTGCCGCCTGTCCGCCGAAATTCAGCACCGGCAGCTTGCGCTTCGGATCGGCCTTGCCCAGTGCGCGCCATTTGCGCGAGCTGCCACGGGTGGCCTCTTCGAGCGACGCATGGAAGGGCGGATTGCACATTGTCAGTTCAAAGCGCTCATCGGCCTCCAGCAGGTTCAGCAGGATGTGTTTGCGATTGCCTTGCTGACGGATCTGGATCGACTTGTTCAGCCCGTTGGCCTGGACGATGGCCCTGGCCGCTGCGATGGCGGTGGCGTCGATGTCCGAACCGGTGAAGTGCCAGCGGTAGTCACTGTGGCCGATCAGCGGATAGATGCAGTTGGCACCCACGCCGACGTCCAGCACCTTCACTGACGCCCCTCGCGGGATCACGCCGTCGTTGCCGTCGGCGAGCAAATCGGCGAGAAAATGCACGTAATCGGCACGACCTGGCACCGGCGGGCACAGGTAGTCGGTTGGAATGTCCCAGTGGGCGATGCCGTAGAACGCCTTGAGCAGCGCCCGGTTGAACACACGCACTGCATCCGGATTGGCAAAGTCGATGCTTTCCTTGCCGTACGGATTGATGATCACGAACTTCGCCAGTTCCGGCGTGCTTTTGATCAGTGCCGGAAAGTCGTAGCGCCCCTGATGGCGATTGCGCGGGTGCAGGCTGGCTTTTTCCTTTGGCGCGACGACTTTGGGTTCAGGTTTTTTGCGCGCGGGTTTGGGCGTACGAGGGGCGGTCATGGGCGTATCGATTCGGGTAAGGCTGAAAGTGGCGCGCATTGTCCCACATTGATGGCGTGTACGCCGAACCTGTAGGAGCGAGCAAGCTCGCGATGGACGTCAACGATAACGTTGGGAGCCTGATACCCCGCGGTGCACCGTCTACCATCGCGAGCATGCTCGCTCCTACAGGGGGATTGTGATGGGGCATAAAAAAGGGAGGCCGATTGGCCTCCCTTTTTCATTGCGATTTGCCGTTACAGGCTGGCAATCCGCGCGTGTTGCTCGGCCAGCTTGCCCAGAGCCTGTTCGGCTTCGGCCAGTTTGGCGCGTTCCTTTTCGATGACTTCGGCAGGCGCCTTGTCGACGAAGCCTGCGTTGGACAGCTTGCCGCCGACACGGGCGACTTCACCTTGCAGGCGCTGGATTTCCTTGTCCAGACGCGCCAGCTCAGCACCTTTGTCGATCAGGCCGGCCATCGGCACCAGCACTTCCATCTCGCCGACCAGTGCGGTGGCGGACAGCGGAGCTTCCTGGCCTGCGGCCAGTACGGTGATCGATTCGAGGCGTGCCAGCTTCTTGAGCAGGGCTTCGTTCTCGGCCAGGCGGCGCTGGTCTTCGGCGCTGGCGTTTTTCAGGAAGATCGGCAGTGGCTTGCCCGGACCGATGTTCATTTCGCCGCGGATGTTGCGGGTGCCGAGCATCAGGCCCTTGAGCCATTCGATGTCGTCTTCGGCAGCAGGATCGATGCGCTCTTCGTTAGCCACTGGCCAGGCTTGCAGCATGATCGTCTTGCCCTGAATACCGGCCAGCGGCGCGATGCGCTGCCAGATTTCTTCGGTGATGAACGGCATGAACGGGTGCGCCAGGCGCAGTGCGACTTCCAGAACGCGAACGAGCGTGCGACGCGTGCCGCGTTGGCGTTCGACCGGCGCATTTTCGTCCCACAGTACAGGCTTGGACAGTTCCAGGTACCAGTCGCAGTACTGGTTCCAGATGAACTCGTACAAGGCTTGCGCGGCCAGGTCGAAACGGAACTGGTCGAGTTGACGGGTCACTTCGGCTTCGGTGCGTTGAAGTTGCGAAATGATCCAGCGGTCAGCCAGCGAGAGTTCGTAGGCTTCGCCGTTCTGGCCGCAATCTTCGCCCTTGTCCAGCACGTAACGCGCGGCGTTCCAGATCTTGTTGCAGAAGTTGCGATAGCCCTCGACGCGGCCCATGTCGAACTTGATGTCACGACCGGTGGATGCCAGCGAGCAGAACGTGAAGCGCAGGGCGTCGGTGCCGTAGCTGGCGATGCCGTCGGCGAACTCGTCGCGGGTCTGCTTCTCGATCTTCTTCGCCAGTTTCGGCTGCATCATGCCGGAGGTGCGCTTGCGAACAAGCTCTTCCAGTTCGATGCCGTCGATGATGTCCAGCGGGTCAAGGACGTTGCCCTTGGACTTGGACATCTTCTGGCCCTGGCCATCACGAACCAGTCCATGCACGTAAACGGTCTTGAACGGAACCTGTGCCGTGCCGTCTTCGTTCTTCACCAGGTGCATGGTGAGCATGATCATCCGGGCAACCCAGAAGAAAATGATGTCGAAGCCGGTCACCAGGACGTCGGTGGAGTGGAATTTCTTCAGGAATTCGGTCTTCTCCGGCCAGCCCAGGGTGGAGAACGTCCACAGGCCCGAACTGAACCAGGTGTCGAGGACGTCGTTGTCCTGTTGCAGCGCAACATCCGGACCGAGGTTGTGCTTGGCACGTACTTCGGCTTCGTCGCGGCCGACATAGACCTTGCCCGATTCGTCATACCAGGCCGGAATGCGGTGACCCCACCACAGTTGACGGCTGATGCACCAGTCCTGGATGTCGCGCATCCACGAGAAGTACATGTTTTCGTACTGCTTGGGCACGAACTGGATACGGCCATCTTCCACCGCGGCGATGGCCGGCTCGGCCAGGGGCTTGGTGGATACGTACCATTGGTCGGTCAGCCAGGGCTCGATGACGGTGCCGGAGCGGTCGCCTTTCGGCACTTTCAGGCTGTGATCGTCGACGCTGACCAACAGGCCGGCGGCTTCGAACGCGGCAACGATCTGCTTGCGCGCTTCGAAACGCTCAAGACCTGCGTAGTCAGCCGGGATCTTGCCGTCGATGCTCTCGTTCAGCGTGCCGTCGAGGTTGAACACCTGGGCGGCGGCCAGGACGTTGGCGTTCTTGTCGAAGATGTTCAGCAGCGGCAGGTTGTGGCGCTTGCCGACTTCATAGTCGTTGAAATCGTGGGCCGGGGTGATTTTCACGCAGCCGGTGCCGAACTCAGGGTCGCAGTATTCGTCGGCGATGATCGGGATGCGGCGGCCAACCAGCGGCAGCTCGACAAACTTGCCGATCAGGGCCTTGTAGCGTTCATCGTTCGGGTTCACCGCGACGGCGGCGTCGCCGAGCATGGTTTCCGGACGAGTGGTCGCGACGATCAGGTAGTCGTTGCCTTCAGCGGTTTTGGCGCCATCGGCCAGCGGGTACTTCAGGTTCCACAGGAAACCCTTCTCGTCGTGGTTTTCCACTTCGAGGTCGGAAATCGCCGTGTGCAACTTGGTGTCCCAGTTGACCAGGCGCTTGCCGCGATAGATCAGGCCGTCTTCGTGCAGGCGCACAAAGGCTTCCTTGACGGCTTCGGAGAGGCCGTCATCCATGGTGAAGCGCTCGCGGCTCCAGTCCACGGACGAGCCGAGGCGACGGATCTGGCGGCTGATGTTGCCGCCGGACTGATCCTTCCACTCCCAGACTTTCTCGAGGAATTTTTCGCGCCCCAGATCATGGCGATTCTGGCCCTGGGCTTCGAGTTGACGCTCCACCAGCATCTGAGTGGCGATACCGGCGTGGTCGGTGCCTGGCTGCCACAGGGTGTTGCGGCCCTGCATGCGACGGAAACGGATCAGGGCATCCATGATCGCGTTGTTGAAGCCATGGCCCATGTGCAGGCTGCCGGTGACGTTCGGCGGCGGGATCATGATGGTATAGGACTCGCCCGCGCCTTGCGGGGCGAAGTAATTCTCTGACTCCCAGGTGTTGTACCAGGAGGTTTCAATGGCGTGCGGCTGGTAGGTCTTATCCATGCGCGGCGGGACCCTATTGGCATTTATTCAGGAAAAGCCGATGAGTATAACGGGGATATACCTGTGGGAGCGAGCCTGCTCGCGATGACAATTAATCAGGTGACCTGATTCAGGTCGTTATGCCGCGTTTCCTTCAGGCACAACACGGCGATCAGGCTCAGCACCGCCGCCCCGGAGACATAGCCGCCGACATAGCCCAGCCCACCCATGGCCACCAGTTTCTGCGCAAAGAACGGCGCCGCCGAGGCGCCGACAATCCCGCCCAGGTTGTACGCCGCGGACGCACCGGTGTAACGCACATGGGTTGGAAACAGTTCTGGCAGCAAGGCGCCCATCGGCGCAAACGTCACGCCCATCAGAAACAGTTCGATGCACAGGAACAGCGCCACGCTCCAGGTCGAGCCCTGGGTCAGCAACGGCTCCATCAGGAAGCCGGACAGAATCGCCAGCACGCCACCGACGATCAGCACCGGTTTGCGCCCCAACCGGTCGCTGGCCCAGGCAGAAAGCGGGGTGGCCGCGGCCATGAACAACACGGCGAAGCACAGCAGGCCGAGGAAGGTTTCGCGGCTGTAACCGAGTGTCGCCACGCCGTAGCTGAGGGAAAACACCGTGGAAATGTAAAACAGTGCGTAGCACACCACCATTGAACCTGCTCCCAGCAGTACGGGTGCCCAGTATTGGCTGAACAGCTCGATCAACGGGATCTTCACGCGTTCCTGGCGTGCCACGGCATTGGCGAATACCGGTGTTTCATGGAGTTTGAGGCGCACATACAGGCCGACCATCACCAGGGCGGCGCTGAGCAGGAAAGGAATGCGCCAGCCCCAGGAGCGGAACTGTTCGTCATTCAGCAGCATGGCCAGCGTCAGGAACAGGCCGTTGGCCGCCAGAAAGCCAATGGATGGGCCAAGTTGCGGGAACATGCCGAACCAGGCGCGTTTGCCCTTGGGGGCGTTTTCCGTGGCCAGCAAGGCTGCGCCGCCCCATTCGCCGCCCAAACCCAAGCCCTGGCCGAAGCGCAGCACACAGAGCAGGATCGGCGCCCAGGCGCCAATGCTGTCGTATCCGGGCAGAACGCCAATCAGCGTGGTGCACACGCCCATCAGCAGGAGAGAGGCGACCAGGGTCGATTTGCGTCCGATGCGGTCGCCGAAGTGGCCGAACAGCGCGGAGCCCAGTGGTCGGGCGAGGAATGCGATACCGAAGGTGAGGAACGCCGACAGCATTTGAGCCGTGCCGGAGGTCTGCGGAAAGAACACCGGGCCGATCACCAGCGCGGCGGCGGTGGCGTAGACGTAGAAATCGTAGAACTCGATGGCGGTGCCGATGAAGCTCGCGGTGGCCACGCGGGCGGCGGAGTTCGTCGGTTGGGCGGGCGCGGAGTCGCTATAGGTCGTGCTGGTCGTCATGCGGTTATCCCTGACAGTCATGAATTATTGTGGTCGATACCCAGGGATGTGGGTTGAGGCGCGGTCGCCGTTCCAGGTAGGAGCGGTCGTCGGTGTGCGGCGGGTGTTGCAAGTGGTCGGGCCGGAACCTGGGGAGTGCGGGGTAAGCACGGGGTCGGCGAGGCTTGGGTAAGCGCCTCGATTATAGGAAGGTGGCTAACGATTCAACAAGGGGCAGCAAATCCGTCAGTTGACCCTGGCGGCGACGGGGGCCGAACCGGTATGCCAAATCAGGACTCGTGTGACGCGATTGTCTTCCGTTTCGAGGATTTCCAGTCGGTAACGGCCGATTTTCAGGCAGACCGCGCTCTCGGGGATGGTTTCCAGTGCTTCGGTCACCAGGCCGTTGAGGGTTTTCGGACCATCGCTGGGCAGGTGCCAGCCCAGGCTCTTGTTCAGTTCACGGATCGACGCGGCGCCATCGATCACCAGGCGTCCGTCGGCCTGTGGATGAATGTGCGGGTTGTTCAGGCTCTGCTGGCTCTCGAACTCGCCGACGATTTCCTCGAGGATGTCTTCCAGCGTCACGATACCGAGCACTTCCCCGTACTCGTCGACCACCATGCCCAGCCGTCGCTGCTGCTTGTGGAAGTTCAGCAGTTGCAGTTGCAGCGGGGTGCTTTCCGGAACGAAATAAGGCTCGCGGCTGGCTGCCAGCAGTGCTTCCAGTGTCAGGCTGCCATCGGGGAGCAAATGACCGATCTGGCGGGTATTGAGCACCGCTTCAACCTGGTTGATGTCGCTGTGAAAGACTGGCAGGCGTGTGCGCTTGTTCTTGCGTAGTTGTTCGATGATTTCCTCGATCGGGTCGTCGAGGTTGATGCCATCGACTTCGCTGCGCGGCACCAGGATGTCGTTGACCGTGATGTTGTCCAGCGCGTGGATGCCGGGGAGCGAGTGCGGGCGGTGAATGGCAGGCTCATGGTCGTCCTGCCGTTCCTTCGGGGCGTCGTCTTCGCTTTGTTGCACTACCTTGGCCTTGCGTGAGAGCGGGCGCATCAGCAATTGGCCGATTGCATTGAGCAGCCAGGCAGCGGGATAGATGATTTTCAGAGGCACTGCAAGCAAGGTGTTGCCCAGCGCCAGGATCGCGTCCGGATGGCGGACGGCAAGGGCACGAGGCACATAGTCGGTGAACACCAGCACAATGGCGCCAGCGATGAGGCAGGCAGCCCATGGGCCTTTTTCGGCCCACGCGAAAATTGCCAGCAGGGTACAGATGACCACCGCCAGCGTTCGGCACAGGGTGTTGCAGAAAATCAGGCTTTCGAGGGGGAAGTTCAGTTTGGCCAGCGGCTTGTCGCTTGAGCGCGAGGCCGTGCGTTTGGCCAGCAAATGCTGGTGTGCGGCTTCGACGGCGGAAAACAGCCCCGACCATAGAATCAACACCACCACTACTGCCAGCATCGGCCCCAAGGGCAAGTCGTCCATTAATGCCGCCCGTCAGATATGCAGGATGTATTCACGGACCAGCTTGCTGCCGAAATACGCCAGCATCAGCAGACAGAAGCCGGCAAGGGTCCAGCGAATGGCCTTGTGTCCACGCCAGCCCAGGCGATTGCGACCCCAGAGCAGTACGCTGAAGACGACCCAGGCCAGGCAGGCGAGCAAGGTTTTGTGCACCAGGTGCTGTGCGAACAGGTTTTCGACGAACAGCCATCCGGAGATCAGCGACATCGACAGCAGGGTCCAGCCGGCCCAAAGGAAACCGAACAGCAGGCTTTCCATGGTTTGCAGTGGCGGGAAGTTCCGGATCAGCCCTGACGGATGCTTGTGTTTGAGCTGATGGTCCTGAACCAGCAGCAACAAGGCCTGGAACACCGCAATGGTGAACATGCCATAGGCGAGGATCGATAGAAGGATGTGCGCCAGGATGCCGGGCTCCTCATCGATGACCTGCACCGTGCCGGCGGGGGCGAAATGAGCGAGCAGCACTGTTGCCGCCCCAAGCGGGAACAGCAGCACCAGCAGGTTTTCCACCGGGATGCGCGAGCAGGCCAGCAAGGTCAGCGCGATGACCGCGGCGGCGATCAGGCTGGCGGCCGTGAAAAAGTCCAGGCCCAGGCCGGTCGGCGTCAGCAGGTGGGCAAGCAGGCTGGCGCCGTGGGCCAGCACGGCCAGCACGCCGAGGGAGACCAGCAGGCGTTTGTTCGCCTTGGTGCCGTTGGCCAGGCGAGTGCCCTGATAGAAAGTCGCAGCGGCATACAGACAGGCGGCGGCGAGGGTGGTGAGCAAACTGGGTGACAAGGGGAGCATAAGTCCTGTTAGGCAAGCCCGAAAAGCGCTGAGTTTGGCATAGAACCCACGCGCCACGAAAGTGCGAGGTGTGCGCCAGACGCAGTCTTCGCTATAATCCGCGACCTGCCCACGCCGCAGGCTCGCCGAGCACATGTTTAGTCCGGTCCGGGCCGCCATTATCCCGGTCTACACAGGGCCTGAAAGGATCGCGCAATGTTTGAAAACCTAACCGACCGCCTCTCGCAGACGCTGCGCCATGTCACCGGCAAAGCCAAGCTGACCGAAGACAACATTAAAGACACCCTGCGTGAAGTGCGCATGGCGTTGCTCGAAGCCGACGTCGCCCTGCCGGTGGTCAAGGACTTCGTCAATTCGGTCAAGGAGCGTGCTGTCGGCACCGAGGTGTCGCGCAGCCTGACGCCGGGCCAGGCCTTCGTGAAAATCGTCCAGGCCGAACTCGAAAGCCTGATGGGCGCGGCCAACGAAGACCTGAACCTGAGTGCCGTTCCGCCTGCTGTCATCCTGATGGCGGGTTTGCAGGGCGCCGGTAAGACCACTACCGCCGGCAAGCTCGCGCGCTTCCTTAAAGAGCGCAAGAAGAAGTCGGTCATGGTGGTGTCTGCGGACGTTTACCGTCCGGCGGCGATCAAGCAGCTGGAAACCCTGGCGAACGACATCGGCGTGACCTTCTTCCCGTCCGACCTGAGCCAGAAGCCGGTCGACATCGCCCAGGCGGCTATTAAAGAAGCAAAACTCAAATTCATCGACGTGGTCATCGTCGATACCGCCGGTCGCCTGCACATCGATGAAGAGATGATGGGCGAGATCAAGGGCCTGCACGCCGCGATCAAACCGGTGGAAACCCTGTTCGTGGTCGACGCCATGACCGGTCAGGACGCCGCCAACACGGCCAAGGCCTTTGGCGATGCCTTGCCGCTGACCGGTGTGATCCTGACCAAGGTCGACGGCGATGCCCGTGGCGGTGCTGCGCTGTCGGTGCGCGCCATTACCGGCAAGCCGATCAAGTTCATCGGTATGGGTGAAAAGACCGAGGCGCTCGATCCATTCCACCCTGAGCGTATTGCATCGCGCATCCTCGGCATGGGTGACGTGCTCAGCCTGATCGAGCAGGCGGAAGCCACCCTCGACAAGGAAAAGGCCGACAAACTGGCCAAGAAGCTGAAGAAGGGCAAGGGCTTCGATCTCGAAGACTTCCGCGATCAGCTGCAACAGATGAAGAACATGGGCGGCCTCGGCGGGCTCATGGACAAACTGCCGAACATGGGCGGTGTGAACCTGGCGCAGATGGGCAATGCCCAGAGTGCGGCAGAAAAGCAGTTCAAGCAGATGGAAGCCATCATCAACTCCATGACGCCGGCCGAGCGCCGTGACCCTGAGCTGATCAGCGGTTCGCGCAAGCGTCGTATCGCGATGGGCTCGGGCACTCAGGTGCAGGACATCGGTCGCTTGATCAAGCAGCACAAGCAGATGCAGAAGATGATGAAGAAATTCTCCGCCAAAGGCGGCATGGCCAAGATGATGCGCGGCATGGGCGGTATGTTGCCCGGCGGTGGCATGCCAAAAATATAGTGTCCTTTCACGCTGATGCTGCTCGATCCTGGCGGCGTATTGGCGAGGAATGACGCAGGAAACCGCGCCGGTCGTCGTACCGTCGCAGGCCCCGCAAGGATGCGGGATCAACAGTAAACCCGCACTTGGCGGGAGCTGACCGGCCGTTTTGAACGACGGCTCTATCGAAAATCTGCACGGCATGCCATAGGCGCCGGAAAAAGTCATTTGCAAAAGTCCGGATATTCCTTAGAATATGCGGCCTTTCGGGCACCCATGCCCGCTGTGCATTTAGATTTGCAGCACCGACTACAGGAACGATGTTCACATGCTAACAATCCGTCTTGCCCTTGGCGGCTCCAAAAAGCGCCCGTTTTACCACCTGACCGTAACCGACAGCCGCAACCCGCGTGACGGTTCCCACAAAGAACAGGTTGGTTTCTTCAACCCTGTTGCCCGTGGTCAGGAAGTTCGTCTGTCCGTGAACCAAGAGCGCGTAGCCTACTGGCTGAGCGTTGGTGCACAACCTTCTGAGCGTGTTGCTCAGTTGTTGAAGGAATCTGCCAAGGCTGCGGCCTGAGCAATATGAACGCGACGCCAGCTGTTGCTGATGATTTGATCGTTATCGGCAAGATTTACTCTGTTCACGGCGTTCGCGGCGAAGTGAAGGTGTATTCCTTTACTGATCCGATCAAGAACCTGCTCAACTACAAAGCCTGGACGCTCAAGCGTGACGGCAATGTAAAGCAGGTAGAGCTGGTCAGCGGACGCGGGAATGACAAGTTCCTGGTCGCAAAGCTCAAGGGTCTCGATGATCGTGAAGAAGCTCGACTTCTGGCCGGTTATGAGATCTGCGTGCCGCGCAACATGTTCCCTGAACTGACCGACGGCGAGTACTACTGGTACCAGCTGGAAGGTCTCAAGGTCATCGATACCCTCGGGCAATTGTTCGGGAAGATCGATCACCTGCTGGAGACCGGCTCGAATGATGTAATGGTGGTCAAGCCTTGCGCTGGCAGCCTGGATGATCGTGAGCGCCTGTTGCCCTATACGGAGCAATGCGTGTTGGCTGTCGACCTGGTTGCGGGCGAGATGAAGGTGGATTGGGACGCGGACTTCTAAGCGTGGCTAACTTGCGCGTAGAAGTGATCAGTTTGTTTCCCGAGATGTTCTCTGCCATCAGCGAGTACGGCATCACCAGTCGTGCGGTGAAACAGGGGCTCTTGCAGCTCACTTGTTGGAATCCGCGAGACTACACGACGGATCGACATCACACTGTGGATGATCGCCCATTTGGCGGTGGTCCGGGCATGGTGATGAAGATCAAGCCCCTGGAAGATGCATTGGTTCAGGCCAAGGCAGCCGCCGGGGAGGGTGCGAAGGTGATTTACCTGTCCCCCCAAGGCCGTCAACTGACTCAGTCGGCGGTACGCGAGCTGGCGAATGAGGATGCATTGATCCTGATTGCCGGCCGTTATGAAGGCATCGACGAGCGGTTTATTGAAGCTCATGTCGATGAAGAGTGGTCGATTGGCGACTATGTACTGTCTGGCGTGTAAGGCCGTGATACTCAGCGGCAACGACGTCGGCAAAACCGCACGCAAATGCGCCAGCAACGC
>NZ_JBNNVQ010000114.1:0-17651 GCF_050280625.1 Pseudomonas sp. NPDC089569 | reverse complement strand
AAACAGTGTGCCAGTCGTTCACACAACTGGCTATCGGCGAACGACCAGATACAAGCCGACGGCCATCATGATGCCTGCGGGCCAATAGGCCAACTTGGGTTATTGGGTGACGCAGCGGGTGGTTGTCGTGACCCGCGTCACCTCCCCGTTTTCGGCCCGCGCTTCGCCCAGCACATCGGTTTTATCCATGGTCTGGCAGGTGCGTTCCGGAGGGGGCGGCGGCGCCGCGGGTGGCGGCGGAGGCGGACTGGCGCACCCTGCGAGGATCGCCAGACAAAATGCTGCAAAGACGCGTTTCCCAAGACTGTTCATAGGATGACCCGCGATTTGTGATGTACACATGGGTGTGAAACAAAACAACGCCGGAAAGTTCACGACGCAATCGCAGAAAATGATTTTTTGTACGGCTTTGGGCGGGCCATCTTCCATGCCGGAAGACATGGAACGCTCTACAGAATCGGGTCGGGGCGTTGCAACGTATTGCTCTGCAGTTCGTAACTGAGCTCTTCAATCAGCGTGGCGACCGATTCAGGCGTCTGTAGCGTGGCCATGTTCAATCCGCTGATCACCAGGTCCACCTGACCCGATGCCGGATGGTAAAGCTTCAGCGTCAAGGAGTGATCACCGGTGACCGTGCACTCGCACGCCAGCGGCGAAAAACAGCGTTCAAGCAGCAGCCGCAATTGCGCCAGGTGAATCATTGCGCACGCACCGGGCATTGGCTTGGAGCGACGATTGAGCGTGGGTCGATCATGGGGCGGTCCTTGTGCTTTCAATGAGAAAACGAAGTCGAAGTTGACCTCGCACCATCTCAGCCTAAGCGTCACCGCACCCTGCCATAACCTTCATTTGCACCCTGATCGCTAGTGCATTTGCACCTTAACTTTGCCCCCTGGATCGCCCTGTCCCGGAAAACAGGCCGCGCTCGCGCGCCCAGACAATGGCCTCGCTGCGGCTGTGTACATCAAGCTTGGAGTACACGGTCGCCACATGATTGCGCACCGTATTCGGCGCCAGCTTCAGTCGCGCCGCAATTTCCTTGTCGGCCAGGCCTTCGCAAATCAGACCCAGCACATCGCGTTCACGGGCCGTCAGATCGGTCAATGACACGCTGGGCAACCGGGGTGAGTTGACGCTCTTCACATTGGCGAGCTTCTCGATCAGCGTGCGGCTGAACCATGATGCGTCCTTCATCACTTCTTCGATCGCCGCCACCAGTTCAAGCTCCGTGCGTTTGCGCTCGGTGATATCCATCAGCACCAACAGGTAACAGGGATTGTCCTGAATGTTCACGGTGTCGGCCGACACCGCGCAATCAATCGGCGTGGCGTCTTTTTTTCGAAGCCTGACATCGACACGATCCAGGCTTCCGGTTTTCTCAAGTGCCGCGAACAGCCGCATCCGCGCATCCTTGTCGTCGATGAAGTCGATCTGCGCAATAGCCTCACCGATGACTTCCTCACCGGGATAGCCGAGGGTATCGAGGAACGCCTCATTGACATCCAGCACCACCTGATCCCGTGCGCCACAGATCAGAATCGGCACGGGCGACAGGCGAAACGCCTTGGCAAAACGTTCCTCGCTCTGGCGCAAGGCGGTTTCGGCTTTGTGCCGCGGCTCCATGTCGACAAACGAAAACAACATGCAGGGTTCGTCGTTCAGCTCAAGGGGTTGGCCGGCGACGATCACCTGCTTGCTGCTGCCATCGGGCAGTCGCAGCTCGGCCTGCATTTGCGGGATGGTGCTGCCTTCGCGCAAGCGCTGCTTGGCCAGGTCCTTGTTCTGCGCCTGTTCCAGCACATCCAGTTCATAGGTCGAGCAACCGATCACTTGCTCGCGGGCATAACCGGTCATCTCGAGAAACCCCGGATTGACCTTGATGTAGCGCAAATCGCTGAGGCGGCAGATCACCGCCGGCGCCGGGTTGGCCGCAAAGGTTTTCTCGAAACGTTGCTCGGCACTGGCCCAGTCGGTGACGTCGTCCATGATCAAGACCAGGGACTCCGGCTCGTCGCGACTGTCCACCAGCACCAGGCTGCGGACCCGGTGGACCCAGGAACGCTCCGATGGCTGCGCCGTTACCTGCACCACCACATCGGTGAAACTTTCACCTTGCGCCACTCGATAGATCGGGTAGCTCTCGATGGGCACCACGTGATTGTTGCGATAACGCAAGGCGAAGCGTTTGGCGTACGCCTGCACATCGACGCCCAGCTCCACGACCTGCCCGACTCCATGCATGGCCAGCGCCGCGTCATTGGCCCAACGAATACTGCCGTCGGGGTCCAGCAGAATCACCCCGTCAGACAGCCCGGCGATGATCTGCTGCAACTGTCGGCGGTTGGTTTCAGTGATCAGGACGTCCTGGTTCATAAGACTCCACAGGTGCAACAGGTAGTAGACCCTATTGAGAGTACGACCGTAGGATTGTCCGATAGTGCGAGGAAGCTGCGGACCTTTTGGTAAATCGATTAGCTTGTAATGGCCGCGCCCAATTCAATATGTAAGTCGTATAACAAAACGATATCGCGAACAAACTCGCACCCAAAGGATGCTCGGCAAGTTTAGATTATCTTATACAACCAACTCAAAGAGGTATAAACCTGAAAAACACGAAACACCACCCATACAATAATAGATATATAGCATAACTTCCGGCAGACCAAAAAAACTACCGTCGAATACCGCTAACTGTTTGGGCGACAGGAGCAAGGCGCCTCAAAATATTATCATTTGTTTCCAGAACCGCATCCACTCGCTTAATTGACCCCAAAAGCTCCACTAACGGCTTACCACTGGGACTTTTATACTGATAGCTTGACGAGCCTGTAACACTGGCGATTTTAATGCCAGCCTCATCAAGATTATAAACTTTAATCAAACGCGAATTCTCTCTATCCACACCACTTGCATATTGATCCAACTTTAACTTAACTTTATTTAATTTCACATATTCTGTCTTACTCAGAAAAACCTCTTGACCAAAATAATTTTCCCCCTTAAAAAAGCGTGGCGCTTTAATCTCCACATTATCCACTCGAACGACTTTTGCGCTTCGCAATTGCTTAGCTAGAAGACTTGATGACTGTCGAGAAGTGAATACATTTAGAAAAGGCTTGGCAAGCGCAGATGCAAAAAAATGACCATCAGGATCAAATCTCATCACCGGTTCTCCTCCGCAATATGCGTAAGCATTCATTCCACCCTTTCCAAATGGACTAATGTTGTCCGGACTGCAAAACCTCATTAATACCGGGTTAAACTGGCGATACCCCCTTCCTAAATGATAAGAGCCGGTCAAGTAATCGAAACTTTCGCCGTTGAACCCCAGCAAGGTGGTCAAAACGTTTCCCGCCTGATGATATCCATAAGGCGTGTAGGCAATGGAATGAGTAGTCCACGTGGAACCGAAGACGTTCAACACCGTTTTTTTTTGATCAATCGCAAGAAGCGACGTGTCGGTGTTACCGATCCGCCCACGAAACTGCGCTAATGCTTGATCATTACACCGAAATATGCTGGATCGCTCTGCACCTTGTATTACAGTTACTAAATTATTTCTGCAGTAAAAGCGTTGAGCGATATCTTGCTCCGAGAGCACAACGCTGATTTGTTGATCCAATGGATCGTAATAGTAGTGGCACAGCTCAACTTTGCAGTGTTTAAGGGACATTGAATTACCCCCTTCATAAAAGGATCAAGACACTGCGTTAAAATGGTGCACTTAATAGTTTTTGCCTAGCTAGCAGATCTGTTAGTTTCAAGTGCTTTCCTGGACGGTTACAATCGGAATTTCCTGCAATATGAAAAGCGCTGTTCCTTCAGCGCGTTTCAAGCCATTCACACCGATGTTTGACCACTTGCAATCGCCGCCGAAGCCGCCAGCATCGCCCGCAACAACACCGCGCAACCCGCTGCCAGGTCATCGGGCGCTGCGTTTTCGATTTCGTTGTGGCTGATACCGCCCTCGCACGGCACGAAGATCATGCCCGCCGGACCGAGTTCAGCGAGGAAAATGGCGTCATGCCCTGCCCCACTGACGATATCCATGTGCGACAACCCCAGACCTTGCGCAGCACTGCGTACCGCTTCGACACAGCCCTTGTCGAAGTACAGCGGCGGAAAGTCGGCAGTGGGTGTCAGTTCGAAGCTCAGGCCGTGTTCTTCACAGGTGGTTTCGATGACTTGGCGAACCTCGGCGATCATCGAATCCAGCCGGGCCGGCTCAAGGTGACGGAAATCGAGGGTCATGCGCACTTCGCCGGGAATGACGTTGCGCGAGCCTGGATACGCTTGCAGGCAACCGACAGTGCCGCAGGCGTGGGGCTGGTGGCCAAGGGCGGCACGATTGACCGCACCGACGATCACGGCGGCGCCGACCAGGGCATCCTTGCGCAGGTGCATTGGCGTCGGGCCGGCATGGGCTTCGACGCCGCGCAGTTTCAGGTCGAACCATTTCTGCCCGAGGGCCCCCATCACCACGCCGATGGTTTTGCGCTCGTCTTCGAGAATCGGCCCTTGCTCGATATGTGCCTCAAAATACGCACCGACGGCATGACCGCTGACCTTGCGTGGGCCGGCATAGCCAATGGCGTTCAGCGCCTGGCCGACGGTGACACCCTCGGCATCGACCTTGGCCAGGGTTTCCTCGAGGGTGAATTTTTCCGCGAACACGCCCGACCCCATCATGCAGGGGGCGAAGCGCGAGCCTTCTTCATTGGTCCACACCACCACTTCCAGCGGCGCCTCGGTTTCAATCTTCAGGTCGCTGAGGGTGCGTAGTACTTCGACACCGGCCAGCACACCGAAGCACCCGTCGAACTTGCCACCGGTGGGCTGGGTATCGATGTGGCTGCCGGTCATCACCGGCGGCAGATCCGGATTACGACCAGGACGACGGGCAAAGATATTGCCCACCGCGTCAATGCTGACCGTGCAGCCTGCCTGCTCGCACCATTGGACGAACGTGTCCCGGGCCTGGCGGTCGAGATCGGTCAGGGCCAGGCGGCAGACACCGCCCTTGACGGTCGCGCCAAGTTTGGCCAGTTCCATGAGCGACTGCCACAGGCGGTCGCGGTTGATGTGCTGAAGGCTGGATTGCAGAACGTCGACGGCAGCGTTCATGGTGATCTCCTCAGGCTGTTCTTATGGGTTTCTTCAGATAATTGCCGGGTGTCTGTAAGGCCGCCATCGCGAGCAGGCTCGCTCCCACAGGGAGAATGCATTTCAATTGTGGGAGCGAGCCTGCTCGCGATAGGGTCAGCCCTTACACCGCAGATTTCGCGACTGACGGACTAGGGCGCATCGCGCACAACCCGTAGTAGATCAATCCACCCAGGGCCGAGCCGGTGAACCAGCCGTAGCTGTAGAACCAGTTGAAGGCATCGCTGCCCAGCGACAACAGCGTCAGCACCACCGGCACAGCAAACGCAAGGAAACCGTTCCAGTTCCACGCCGGGTACACGTCGTCGCGATAGAGGCCAGCCAGGTCCAGTTGCTGCTTCTTGATCAGGAAATAATCGACCACCATGATCCCGGCAATCGGCCCCAGCAGACTCGAATAGCCCAGCAACCAGTTGGAATAGACGGTTTCAAGACTGATGTCCGAGACAATCAGGCCGAGCTTTTTCAGTAGCTCATGGCCCATCAGCGCCAACCCGACAAACCCGGTGAGCATCACCGCCCGGGTCCGGTTGATGACCTTGGGCGCGATGTTCTGGAAGTCGTTGGTCGGCGACACGATGTTGGCCGCCGTGTTGGTGGACAAGGTGGCAATGATGATCAGCGCCATGGCCACCGCCACCCAGAACGGGCTCTGGATATGGCCGATCAGCGTCACCGGGTCGGACACCGTCACGCCCACCAGTTTGACCGAGGCGGCGGTCATGACGACCCCCAGCGAGGCGAACAGGAACATGGTCAATGGCAAACCGATGATCTGCCCGACAATCTGGTCCTTCTGGCTTTTGGCGTAGCGGCTGAAGTCCGGGATGTTGAGCGACAAGGTGGCCCAGAATCCGACCATCGCGGTGAGGCCGGCGGCAAAGTAACTGGTGACGCTGGCCCCTTCCGGCCGTTTGGCCGGGATGGCCAGCAGCTCGGTCATCGACACATTGGGCATCGCCCAGACCAGCAGGCCGACACCGACCGCCACCAGCAACGGCGCAGAGAGGGTTTCCAGCCATTTGATCGACTCGGCGCCCCGAATCACCACCCACAGGTTCAGGACCCAGAACATCATGAAACCCAGCACTTCACCGGTGCCGCCCAATGATTTCCAGCCTTCGAACACCGACCCCAGAAACAGATGGATAGCCAGACCACCGAACAGGGTCTGGATACCGAACCAGCCACAGGCCACCAGGGCGCGGATCAGGCACGGGATGTTGGAACCGAGAATGCCGAACGACGAACGCAGCAATACCGGGAACGGAATTCCGTATTTGGTTCCGGCAAAGGCGTTCAGGGTCAGCGGAATCAACACAATAATGTTGGCCAGCAGGATGGCCAGCAGCGCTTCGCCGACGCTCAGGCCGAAATAGGCCGTCAGTACACCGCCCAGGGTGTAAGTCGGCACGCAGATCGACATGCCGACCCACAAAGCGGTGATATGCCATTGGTTCCAGGTTCTTTCGCGCACCCTGGTCGGTGCCATGTCGTGGTTGTATCGGGGACTGTCGAGGACGTCGCTGCCGGCCTCCAGCTCAAACAAGCCGTCGCGCTCGGTTACCTGCGATCTGATCTGTTGCATGGCCGCTCCACTGTTCTTTTGATTATTGTTGCTCACCGGCGGCTGGCGCCATGAAGCGCAAGCCGGGCGATGGCCGGAGGAACTGACAACTTTCATGGGCCGGCCGGATTGCCAGCAGCGGCATCAATAAACATGCCGGGTTCCCTGCTGATGCAATGAACGGCGCCACTACCAACTTGTAACTTGCTGATGTTTATCAGCTTTTAATATTCACTCATCCAGTCCTTTGTATACCCGCCGGGCCACTCAGGCCGAATGCCAGGCAAGTTGTTCGAACAGACAGGACTCAAACTGGTGCGTTCATCATTTTTCCGGATTTGCGCATCAACCATAGACCATACTCAAACAACTGATTTGCCATAGAAAATCTTGACCATATTTCAATCCTGTCAAGTGCGTCAAAATGGTGAGAAGCCTCACCATTTTGGTGATTTCTGTTTTTATTCCTTGATTATCAACTACTTAAAAACTACATAAGCTTATAAAAAATATTCTTGCCGATTCCGATATCTGCGACTAGCGTTTATTCCTGACAGCGTTGACAGGAATATATCGGTTGACGATGGCCATCTATAAAAACATCTAGAACCGGCATCAGTCGGTCATGCCTGCGAGGAATCCGGAATGTCTCTGTTGATCCGTGGCGCTACCGTTGTTACCCATGATGAAACCTGGCGCGCCGATGTGTATTGCGCAGACGGCGTGATCAAGGCCGTTGGCGAGAATCTCGACGTCCCCGCCGGAGCCGAAATTCTCGATGGCAGCGGCCAGTACCTGATGCCCGGCGGCATCGACCCGCACACCCATATGCAATTGCCCTTCATGGGCACCGTGGCCAGCGAAGACTTTTTCAGCGGCACCGCGGCCGGGCTTGCCGGCGGCACCACCTCGATCATCGACTTCGTGATTCCCAATCCCCAACAATCCTTGATGGAAGCCTTCCATCAATGGCGCGGCTGGGCAGAAAAATCGGCTTCCGATTATGGCTTTCATGTCGCCATCACCTGGTGGAGCGAACAGGTACGCGAGGAAATGGCCGAGCTGGTGAACCATCACGGGGTCAACAGTTTCAAGCATTTCATGGCTTACAAAAACGCGATCATGGCAGCCGACGATACCCTGGTGGCGAGCTTCGAGCGCTGCCTGGAACTGGGTGCGGTGCCCACCGTGCATGCGGAAAACGGCGAACTGGTTTACCACCTGCAACGCAAACTGCTGGCCCAGGGCATCACCGGCCCCGAAGCGCATCCGCTGTCACGTCCCTCCCAGGTGGAGGGCGAAGCCGCCAGCCGCGCGATTCGCATCGCTGAAACACTGGGCACGCCGCTTTACCTGGTGCACGTATCGAGCAAGGAAGCCCTCGACGAAATCACCTACGCCCGTGGCAAGGGCCAACCGGTGTACGGCGAAGTACTGGCCGGGCACCTGCTGCTGGACGATAGCGTCTATCAACACCCGGACTGGCAAACCGCCGCCGGCTACGTGATGAGCCCACCGTTTCGCCCACGCGGTCACCAGGAAGCGCTCTGGCATGGCCTGCAATCGGGCAACCTGCACACCACCGCCACCGATCACTGCTGTTTCTGCGCCGAGCAAAAAGCCGCCGGCAAGGACGACTTCAGCAAAATCCCCAACGGCACCGCCGGTATCGAAGACCGCATGGCCGTGCTCTGGGATGAAGGGGTGAACACCGGGCGCCTGTCGATGCAGCATTTCGTCGCCCTCACCTCCACCAATACCGCGAAGATTTTCAACCTCTACCCTCGCAAAGGCGCCATCCGTGTCGGTGCCGATGCCGACCTGGTGCTGTGGGACCCGCAAGGTACGCGCACGATTTCCGCCAAAACCCATCATCAGCAGGTCGACTTCAATATTTTCGAAGGCAAGACCGTGCGCGGCATCCCCAGCCACACCATCAGCCAGGGCCGGGTTGTCTGGGCTGACGGCGACTTGCGCGCCGAGCGGGGTGCGGGCCGGTATATCGAACGGCCGGCTTATCCGGCGGTATTCGATTTGTTGAGCAAGCGCGCCGAGTTGAATCAGCCGGTAGCCGTGAAGCGCTGAGACCTATCGCGAGCAGGCTCGCTCCCACATTTGAAATGCAGCCCCTGTGGGAGCGAGCCTGCTCGCGATGACGTCAGACCAGACAGCACAAAAACCACTGCCCGCCAGAGGCAGCACCTCAATCACCGTGAGGCTAAAACCGTGATCAAGACCCTGACCCATCTCCCCCACCCTTACGAGAACGCGGCCACGCTCGCCGGTCATTTCACCGACCTGGCCCCGCCGCTCAACGACCGGCAGGCTCACCTGGAGGCTTCGCGTTGCCTGTATTGCTATGACGCGCCGTGCGTGAACGCTTGCCCGAGCGAAATCGATATTCCGTCCTTTATCCGCAATATCCATCAGGACAACGTTCAGGGGGCGGCGCAGACCATCCTGTCGGCCAATATCCTGGGCGGCAGTTGCGCCCGGGTCTGCCCGACGGAAATTCTTTGCCAGCAAGCCTGCGTGCGCAACAACGCCCATGAGTGCGCCCCGGTCATGATCGGACTGCTGCAGCGCTATGCCGTGGACAACGCACAGTTCAGCGAACATCCCTTCCCTCGTGGCGCCGCGACCGGCAAGCGCATAGCCGTGGTCGGCGCAGGCCCTGCCGGATTGTCCTGCGCCCATCGCAGTGCCATGCACGGCCATGACGTCGTGATCTTCGAGGCCCGTGAAAAGTCCGGCGGGCTCAATGAATACGGCATCGCCAAATACAAGCTGGTCGATGACTACGCGCAAAGGGAGCTGGATTTCCTGCTGGAAATCGGCGGCATCGAAATCCGCCATGGGCAAAAACTGGGGGAGAACCTGACCCTCGGCGACTTGCATCAGCAGTTCGACGCCGTGTTCCTCGGCCTCGGCCTGAACGCCAGCAAGCAACTGGGCCTGGCCCATGAAGAGGCGCCCGGTCTGCTGGCCGCCACCGATTACATTCGCGAGCTGCGGCAGACCGATGACCTCACCCAACTGCCACTGGCCGACCGCTGCATCGTGCTCGGGGCCGGCAATACCGCCATCGACATGGCGGTACAGATGGCCCGCCTCGGTGCCCATGACGTCAACCTGGTGTACCGCCGCGGTGTCGAGGATATGGGGGCCACTCACCACGAACAGGAAATCGCCAAAGCCAGCCAGGTTCGTCTGTTGACCTGGGCACAACCGCAAGAGGTGTTGCTCGACGGGATGGGCCAGGTACGCGGTATGCGTTTCGCCCGCACTCATCTGGTCGAGGGCCGCCTGCAAACCACCGGCGAAACCTTCGAGCTGGCCGCCGATGCGATCTTCAAGGCCATCGGCCAGACATTCGACGACAGTGCCCTGGCCGACCCGCTGGCCCGCGAGCTGCAGCGCCATGGCGATCGCATTCTGGTGGACGAGAACCTGCGCACCAGCATTCCCGGCGTGTATGCCGGTGGCGACTGCACCAGCCTCGATCAGGACCTCACCGTGCAAGCGGTGCAGCACGGCAAGCGCGCCGCCGAGGCAATCAACGCGCAACTGATGCTCAATGTGGAGGCTGCATAAATGGCCGATCTATCGATTGTCTTCGCCGGCATCAAGAGCCCCAACCCTTTCTGGCTGGCCTCCGCGCCGCCGACCGACAAGGCCTACAACGTAGTCCGCGCCTTCGAGGCCGGCTGGGGCGGCGTGGTCTGGAAAACCCTGGGCGAGGACCCGGCGGCGGTCAACGTATCGTCACGCTATTCGGCGCACTTCGGGGCCAACCGGGAAGTGCTGGGTTTCAATAACATCGAACTGATCACCGACCGTTCGCTGGACGTCAACCTGCGGGAAATCACCCAGGTCAAAAAGGACTGGCCGGACCGCGCCTTGATCGTGTCGTTGATGGTGCCGTGCGTCGAAGAATCCTGGAAACACATCCTGCCGCTGGTGGAGGCCACGGGTGCCGATGGCATCGAGCTGAATTTCGGCTGCCCCCATGGCATGCCCGAACGCGGCATGGGGGCAGCGGTCGGTCAGGTTCCGGAGTACGTCGAGCAGGTCACTCGCTGGTGCAAGACCTATTGTTCGCTGCCGGTGATCGTCAAGCTCACACCGAACATCACCGACATCCGCATGGCTGCACGCGCCGCGCACCGCGGTGGCGCCGATGCCGTCTCGCTGATCAACACCATCAACTCGATCACCAGCGTCAACCTGGAGCGCATGGTGGCCAACCCGATGGTGGGCAACCAGAGCACCCATGGCGGCTATTGCGGTTCAGCGGTCAAGCCGATCGCCTTGAACATGGTCGCCGAAATCGCCCGCGACCCGCAGACCCAAGGCTTGCCCATCAGCGGTATCGGCGGCATCGGCAACTGGCGCGACGCGGCGGAATTCATTGCCCTGGGCAGTGGCTCGGTGCAGGTGTGCACGGCGGCGATGCTCCATGGTTTTCGCATTGTCGAGGAGATGAAGGACGGCCTGTCGCGCTGGATGGACAGTCAGGGTTACGCCAGCATCGCACAGTTTTCGGGGCGCGCGGTCGCCAACACCACTGACTGGAAGTACCTGGACATCAACTATCAGGTGATCGCCAAAATCGATCAGCAAGCCTGCATCGGTTGCGGTCGTTGCCATATCGCTTGCGAAGACACCTCGCACCAGGCGGTGGCCAGCCTCAAGCAGGCCGATGGCACGCATAAATATCAGGTCATCGAAGAGGAATGCGTGGGCTGCAACCTGTGCCAGATCACCTGCCCCGTGCAGGATTGCATCGAGATGGTGCCGGTGGACACCGGCAAGCCGTTTCTGGACTGGAATCATGATCCGAGGAATCCCTACCACGTCAGTCCTTGAGCACACCGGCGCCTGAAAATACGCCTTCGCGGGCAAGCCTCGCTCCTACGGGACCAGCGTCGATCCGAAATCAAATGATCGCCATAAGACCCGTAGGAGCGAGGCTTGCCCGCGAACAGGCTCGAAACCATAACGGCAAATCTCAAGGCTCCAGCCCAATCCCCCGCAAAATCACGCTGGTCACCGTCTGTACCGCCCGTTCGAACTGCAAGTCCGACAGCGGCTGGTGGTCGTTGAGGATGTTCACCTGGTGATCGAAGTCGGCATAGTGCTGGGTCGAAGCCCAGATCATGTACAGCAGGCTGGAAGGTTCCACCGGCAGGATGCGCTTGTCGTCCACCCATTGGCGAATCTTCGCTTCTTTCATCTTGGCCCAGTCGTACAGGCTGGCGTCCAGCGTCTTGCCCAGGGTCGGCGCGCCATGGATGATTTCGTTGGCCCAGACTTTCGAGCCATACGGCCGGCTGCGGGAGTGGTTCATCTTGGCGCGAATGTAGCTGCTGAGCACCACCCGAGGGTCGTCGAACATCTCGAAGCACAGCGCATCCTGCTTCCACACATCCAGCAAGTCGAGCAGCACGGCGCTGTACAACTCGGTCTTGGTGCTGAAGTAGTAATGCAGGTTGGAACGCGGCAACTGCACCTCGGCGGCGATGTCCGCCATGGCGGTGCTGCCGAAGCCCTTTTCGGCGAAGACTTTCTCTGCCCCCAGCAGAATTTTCTCGACGTTACTGCGGCGAATTTCAATCTTGTGATTGCCCATGAGGGCTCCCTGGCAACAAGCTGAAACAAGACTAGCATCCGCCCTGACGCGCGGCGACAGGCCAAAAGCAAACTTCGTATAACGCACCGTGCGCGGCTAAACTGTCGCCCACTTCCAACCTGCCGCCGAGACATTCGACATGCGCCTGAAAACCACCCTGACTACCGCCATGCTGGTCGGCTCAATGTTTGCCGCTTCGTCCGTGTGGGCCCACGCCCATCTGCAAAGCCAGACCCCGGCCGCCGACAGTACCGTGAGCGCGCCGTCGGAGCTGCGCCTGGTATTTTCCGAAGGCGTTGAAGCCGCGTTCACCAAAGTCACCATCAGCCGTGACGGCGCCAACATTGCGGTGAAAAGCCTGGCCACCGACGGCAACGACAAGAAGACGCTGATCGTCACCCCGGCGGCCCCCTTGACTGCAGGCTCCTACAAGGTCGAATGGCACGCGGTGTCGGTCGATACCCACAAAAGCGAAGGTGCCTACGGCTTCAAGGTCGGCCAGTAATACATGACGAATGCGATGGTGCTGTGCCGTTTCCTGCATTTCGCCGTGGTGCTGACGTTGTTTGGCGCCTGGGTGTTCAGGCCGTTGCTGCTGCAGCGCGATACAGCACTGGAGCAACCCTTGGCGCAGGTTGGTGGCTGGCTGGCAGTAATGGCACTGCTGAGCGGTGCCGGTTGGTTGCTGCTGATCACCGTCAGCATGGCCGGTGCCTGGGATGCGGCACTCGATCCCTCGACCTTGAAGCTGGTGCTGGGCCACACCTTTTTCGGTCAGGTCTGGAGCTGGCACTTGCTGTTCAACGCTTTGCTGGTGGCTTTACTGCTGACACCTCTGCGCGCCAACCGGACCTTGCAAATCATCCTCGGCGGCCTGTTGGTGGCAACCCTGGCCCCGGTCGGCCACGGTGCAATGCTTGACGGTATCCAGGGCCGGTTACTGATCCTCAATCAACTGGTGCACCTGACTTGTGTCAGCGCCTGGCTCGGTGGGCTGATGCTGTTGGTGATGATCCTGCGCCGACCTGACGGTCATGGCATCAAAACGCTGTTGCAGCGTTTCAGCGGCGTCGGCTACGTCCTGGTGGCGGGCCTGCTCGTCTCCGGCTTGATCAACGTACGGGTACTGACCGGGGCATTCTGGCCTACGCCGCTGTTGTCCGGGTTTGCCCTTATCCTGCTGATAAAGGTCGCACTGGTCGGTGCAATGCTTGGCCTGGCGCTGTTCAACCGGCTAAGGATCAACGACTGCGAACGGCAACTGCCGGTGTTGCGCAGCAGCGTGATGCTGGAGTGGCTGCTGGGGCTTGGCGCAGTGGCGGCGGTGTCCTTGCTCGGCACCCTGCCGCCAATGATTTCCAACTGACACCCCTTAGCTCGCGACGAACGCAAGGAAACTGCGTTCACTCAGGCAACACGCGTCATCGTTAACGACCATCGCGAGCTTGCTCGCTCCTACAGGTTCTTGTGGCCCTCGGCATCACCGGGTAGGGGGTCAGGCCCGCACGAGCATGTAGACGGCGACGATCAGACAGACGCTGGCGAAGCCCACTTGCAGGACCCGCGCCGGCACTCGAGCGCACAGCTTGCGGCCGATGATCATGCCGACGATGCTCGCGACGATGAAGGATGCACCGACGCTGTCGATGCGCACGCCGGCATGCAGGGCGCCGATCACACCAATGGCCGAGATCAGACTGATCACCATCAGCGAAGTGGCGATGATGCCGCGCATCTGCACGTCGGTCAGTTGCTTGAACGCCGGCACGATCAGGAATCCGCCCCCCACACCCAGCAACCCCGACACGACCCCCGTCACCGCACCGAGGGCCGCGAGGGTCGCGGTGCATTTGGCAGTCCAGGAAAACCGCCCGGTCTGTTGGTCGAGCATGCAATTCTTCTGGCCCCAACTGGCATGGCCGTGATCGCTGG
The DNA here is from genome assembly GCF_050280625.1 of Pseudomonas sp. NPDC089569. Classification (NCBI taxonomy): domain Bacteria; kingdom Pseudomonadati; phylum Pseudomonadota; class Gammaproteobacteria; order Pseudomonadales; family Pseudomonadaceae; genus Pseudomonas; species Pseudomonas sp. NPDC089569. The sequence goes on along the minus strand of NZ_JBNNVQ010000114.1, from coordinate 3,357 downwards.
GACCTTCTTGCTTGCGTTCCGGGCGCAACATCCGCGCGGCGACCATGACCATCAGCAGGCTGAACAGGATCATCAGGACTTTCTCCGGCAACTGGTGGGCGAAGTAAATGCCCAGCGGAGAAAACACCGCACCCAGCGCCGCGATCAACAGCGCCGCGCGATAGCGCACCAGGCCATGGCGCAACCCGTCGATGGCGCCGACCGCTGCCGCGCTGCCGACGGCAAAAAGCGCAACGGGTGCCGCCGTGGTCATGCTCCAGCCCAACCCCAGCACCAGGGCCGGTACCGCCAGAATGCCGCCTCCGGCCCCGGTCAGCCCCAGCACCAGCCCCATGACCACACCAAAGAAAATCGCCAGCAACTTGAAACCCCATGACAAAGGCCGGGAACGCCCGGTATCGAATGAGTGACAGGATAGAGCCCGCCGTACTTTTTTCCTGCATGGTTTTACGCAGGACTGGTCACGACAGGGAAAATGAATCTAACCTCATGACTTATCCATGAAGACTCAACCCCCATGCCCGCCCTGATTGAAGCTTTTTTCGACGACGCGTCGTCGACCTACAGTTACGTGATCTACGAAGCCGATGGCGGACACTGTGCGATCGTCGACCCCGTGCTCGACTACAACCCCGCCGCCGGACGAACCGCCACCACGCAGGCCGACCGGATCATCGCTTTCGTGCAAAAGCACAGCCTGCGGGTGCAGTGGCTGCTGGAAACCCACGCCCATGCCGATCACTTGTCCGCCGCGCCTTATCTGCGTCGGGAGCTGGGTGGCAAGATCGCCATCGGCCAGTCGATCTGCAAAGTGCAAACCGTTTTCAAGACACTGTTCAATCTCGAACCGCAGTTCAGCATCGACGGTTCGCAATTCGATCATCTGTTTGCCCCGGATGAGTCCTTCATGATCGGCAATCTCAAGGCCACAGCCCTGCATGTCCCCGGCCATACCCCGGCGGACATGGCCTACCTGATCGACGGCGATGTGATCCTGGTCGGCGACACGCTGTTCATGCCGGATGTGGGGACCGCGCGCTGTGACTTTCCGGGTGGCAATGCCAACCAGATGTTCGCTTCGATCCACAAGTTGCTGGCCTTCCCCGCCGGCGTGCGTCTCTACGTCTGCCACGACTACCCGCCCGAAGGCCGCCAACCTTGCTGCATGAGCACGGTCGGCGAACAACGCCAACGCAACATCCATGTGCGTGACGGCATCGACGAAGCGACCTTCGTCGACATGCGCACCCGCCGCGATGCCGGGCTGGGCATGCCGACGCTGCTGCTGCCGGCGATCCAGGTCAACGTACGGGCGGGCAACCTGCCACCGGCCGAGGACAATGGCGTGACCTACCTGAAGATCCCCCTGAACCAATTCTGACCTGCTTTGTAGGAGCCAGGCTTGCCGGCGAAGGCGGTTTCAAAGACGCTGCATGACGTCAGGCCGCCTTCGCGGGCAAGCCTCGCTCCTACAAGGCGAGGGCGGTTTCAAGGGCGCCGCATGACGTCAGGCTCTTCGCTGGCAAGCCAGCTCCCACAGTCTCTCGATACACCCCTGTTTTGTTGCGTTCCCCAAAGCCGTAGGAGCCAGCAGTGCGGCGATCCGGCTTGTTTCAATTACCCAGCGTCAAGCCATTGGCCGGCAACGGCAGCGCCGTCTTGTAGCGCACCTGCTTGAGCGCAAAGCTCGATCGGATGTTCGCCACGCCCGGCACCTTGGTCAGAAAGTCCATCATGAAACGCTCCAGCGACTGAATGGTCGGCACCAGCACGCGGATCAGGTAATCCGGGTCGCCGGCCATCAAGTAGCACTCCATCACTTCCGGGCGGTCGGAGATCGCCTCCTCGAAATGCTGCAACGCCTCTTCCACCTGTTTTTCCAGGCTGACGTGAATGAACACGTTCACATGCAGCCCCAGCAGATCGGCATCGAGCAGCGTCACCTGTTCGCGAATCACGCCCAGTTCTTCCATCGCCTTGACCCGGTTGAAACACGGTGTCGGCGACAGATTGACCGAACGCGCCAGGTCGGCGTTGGTGATGCGCGCATTCTCCTGAAGGCTGTTGAGAATGCCGATGTCAGTACGGTCCAGTTTGCGCATGAGACGAAACCACCTGTTTTTTTTGTTTATGCAGATTTTTTATCTGCAAATGATCTTCAGCGCAACGAAACAGAGAGAAATATTCTTCTTGGGCGGGCCTATGATTGTTGTAGGACAAGATTTCCTTTATCGAAGGAAAGCTGTCAGCTCACTACAAGAAATTCACAAGATCGAGCGTAGAAGCCATGACCCAAGCGTATGAACCGCTGCGCCTGCACGTCCCGGAACCCTCGGGCCGTCCCGGCTGTAAAACCGACTTCTCCTACCTGCACCTGACCGATGCCGGTACGGTGCGCAAACCCCCTATCGACGTTGAACCGGCCGACACGGCTGATCTGGCCCGCGGCCTGATCCGCGTGCTCGACGATCAGGGCAATGCCCTGGGACCGTGGTCCGAAGGCGTACCGGTAGAGATCCTGCGCAAAGGCATGCGCGCCATGCTCAAGACGCGGATCTACGACAACCGCATGGTGGTTGCCCAGCGCCAGAAGAAAATGTCGTTCTACATGCAGAGCCTCGGCGAGGAAGCCATCGGCAGCGCCCAGGCCCTGGCGCTGAACATCGACGACATGTGTTTCCCCACCTACCGTCAGCAAAGCATCCTGATGGCTCGCGACGTGCCGCTGGTGGACCTGATCTGCCAATTGCTGTCCAACGAGCGCGATCCGCTCAAGGGACGTCAGTTGCCGATCATGTACTCGGTCAAGGACGCCGGTTTCTTCACCATTTCCGGCAACCTGGCCACCCAGTTCGTCCAGGGTGTGGGCTGGGGCATGGCCTCGGCGATCAAGGGCGACACCAAAATCGCTTCGGCGTGGATCGGCGATGGCGCCACCGCCGAGTCAGACTTCCATACCGCCCTGACCTTCGCCCACGTCTACCGTGCGCCGGTGATTCTCAACGTGGTCAACAACCAGTGGGCCATTTCCACCTTCCAGGCCATTGCCGGCGGTGAAGCCACCACCTTCGCCGGACGCGGCGTCGGCTGCGGCATTGCGTCGCTGCGGGTCGATGGCAACGATTTCGTCGCTGCCTGGGCCGCTTCCGCCTGGGCCGCCGAACGCGCCCGCCGCAACCTCGGCCCGACCATGATCGAATGGGTCACCTACCGCGCCGGTCCGCACTCGACCTCCGACGACCCGTCCAAATACCGTCCTGCCGATGACTGGCGGCATCTCGCTGATCATCGGCGACTCCAAAGGTGGCCTGGCCCAGTGGTTCATGGCACGTGATCAAGACGGCGAGCAACGCCTGA
>NZ_JBNNVQ010000113.1:0-17698 GCF_050280625.1 Pseudomonas sp. NPDC089569 | reverse complement strand
CTACATCCTGCCGTCGGTGCCCAAGGACTTCGCCACGCACACCGGCATCAAAGTGACCTGGGACACCTTCGACACCAACGAGTCCCTGGAAGCCATCGCCATTGCCGAAAGCGGCATTCCCTTCGATGTTCTGTTTGGCCCGGCCTACAAGGGCATTCCTTTGGCGGCGACGACTGCCGTGGCATTGGCCGAGCATCACAACCGTGATTTGCCATGGTGCTTCAACCGCAAGGAAGCCAAGGCTCACGGTGAGGGTGGCAGCCTGGTTGGCGCACCCTTGACGGGCGAGGTGCTGATCATCGATGACGTGATCACTGCCGGTACTGCCATTCGCGAAGTGATGCAGATCATTGCCTCCCAGGACGGCGCCAAGGCGGCCGGTGTGCTGATCGCACTGAACCGTCAGGAGCGCGGTAATGGTGAGTTGTCGGCGATCCAGGAAGTGGAGCGTGACTTCGGTATCCCGGTGATCAGCATTGTTTCGCTGAACCAGGTGCTGGAATTCCTGGCCGATGATCCGCAGCTCAAGCAGCACCTGCCAGCCGTGGAAGCGTACCGCGCCCAGTTCGGCGTGTAACGCACCGTTCCCCTGTAGGAGCGAGCAGGCTCGCGATGGTCGTCAACGATGACGTTGGAAACCTGATATCCAGCGGCGCTCTCCAGTCCATCGCGAGCTTGCTCGCTCCTACAGGTTCGGTGAATTAAAAAGCCCCCGCTCAGTCAGGCTGAGCGGGGGCTTTTTGTGTGCGCTATCGCTTAGTGACGCTTGCGATTGCTGATCAGAGTGCCCACACCGGTATCGGTGAAGATTTCCAGCAGGATCGCGTTCGGCACGCGACCGTCAATGATCAGCGAGCTGCCTACGCCGCCCTGGACCGCTTCCAGTGCACAACGGATCTTCGGCAACATGCCGCCGTAGATGGTGCCGTCGGCGATCAGATCATCGACTTGCTGGGTGCTCAGGCCGGTCAAGACCTTGCCCGACTTATCCATCAAGCCGGCGATGTTGGTCAGCAGCATCAGCTTCTCGGCTTTCAGTGCTTCGGCCACTTTGCCGGCCACCAGATCCGCGTTGATGTTGTACGACTCACCGTTCTCGCCGACGCCGATTGGCGCGATGACCGGGATGAAGTCGCCCTTGACCAGCAGGTTCAGCAGATCGGTGTTGATCCCGACCACCTCGCCGACATGGCCGATGTCGATGATTTCCGGAGTGGTCATCTCGGGCGTCTGGCGGGTGACGTTGAGCTTCTTGGCGCGAATCAGCTCGGCGTCCTTGCCGGTCAGGCCGATGGCGCTGCCGCCATGGCGGTTGATCAGGTTGACGATGCTCTTGTTGACCTGGCCGCCCAGGACCATTTCCACCACGTCCATGGTCGCGGCATCAGTGACGCGCATGCCATCGACGAAGTGGCTTTCGATCGACAGGCGATTGAGCAGGTCACCGATTTGCGGACCACCACCGTGAACGACGACCGGATTGATGCCGACAGCTTTCATCAGCACGATGTCGCGGGCGAAGCCGGTTTTCAGCTCCTCGCTCTCCATCGCGTTGCCGCCGTATTTGATCACCAGTGTCTTGCCGACATAGCGGCGGATGTAAGGCAGCGCTTCGGAAAGGACCTTGGCGGTGTTGGCGGCGGCTTCGCGTTCGAGGGTCATTCAGGGCTCCGGGTGAATCAGAACGGTAGTTGGAGATCAGGTGCAACACGCTTCAACTGGACATGGAAGACGTCCTTGATGCGCGAAAGTTCTGCCTCGTCATCGGCCTCGAAGCGCAGCACCAGCACCGGTGTGGTGTTGGAGGCGCGAACCAGGCCCCAGCCTTTGGCATAGTCGACTCGCACGCCGTCAATGGTGGTCAGTTCGGCGCCTTCGCCCCACTGCGCGTCGTGCAATGCATCAATGATGCTGAATTTGCTCTCTTCGGTCACATGGATATTGATTTCCGGCGTAGAAATATCGTTCGGGAAGGTCGCGAACAGCTCCTCGGCCGACGATTTTTCCTTGCTGAGGATCTCCAGCAACCGTGCAGCGCTGTAAATGCCGTCGTCGAAACCGAACCAGCGCTCCTTGAAAAAGATGTGCCCGCTCATTTCACCGGCCAACAGGGCGCCGCTTTGTTTCATTTTCTTTTTGATCAGCGAATGACCGGTCTTCCACATTAGCGACCGACCGCCGTATTCCTTGATCAGTGGAAACAGGCGACGGGTGCATTTGACGTCGAAGATGATCTCGGCGCCCGGATTGCGCGCTACAACGTCGCGGGCGAACAGCATCAGCAGGCGGTCCGGGTAGACGATGCTGCCGGTATTGGTCACCACGCCGACGCGGTCGCCGTCGCCATCGAAGGCCAGGCCGATGTCGGCTTTGGTTTCCTTGACCTTGGCGATCAGATCTTCGAGGTTTTCAGGCTTGCCCGGGTCCGGATGGTGGTTGGGGAAATTGCCGTCGACCTCACAGAACAGCGGGATGACTTCGCAGTTCAGCGCTTCGATCAATTGTGGAGCGATCACACCGGCTGCGCCGTTGCCGCAATCGACCACGACTTTCAGGCGCCGGGCCAGTTTGATGTCCTGGACGATTTCGGTGGTGTAGCGGTCGAGGATCTCGACTTTGGTGACGCTGCCTTTGCCGTTGCTCAAGTTGTTGGTCTTGAGGCGGTCGTGCAGGGCCTGGATCTGCTCGTTGGCCAGAGTGTCGCCGGCAATGACGATTTTGAAGCCGTTGTAGTTCGACGGGTTGTGGCTGCCGGTCAGCATCACACCGGACTTTCCGGCCAGAATGTTGGCGGCGTAATACAGCGCCGGGGTGGGTACCAGGCCGACGTCGCTGACGTGACAGCCGCTGTCGGCCAGCCCCTGAATCAATTGTTCCACCAGCTCCGGCCCGGAGAGGCGGCCGTCACGGCCGACCGAAACATTGGGTTCACCCTGAGCCAGGCTTTGGGAACCGATTGCCCGCCCGAGCCAGTAAGCGGTTTCAGCGTTCAGAAATTCCGGGACGGTGCCACGAATGTCATAGGCGCGGAAAATGCTGTCGGGGAACTTGGGGGCGATGCGGGCTGGGGTGCTCATCTGCGGAAATGCTCCATCTCGAAAGTGGCGGGACAGACCGTCGAATCATTCGGCGGCAGGCTCAAACTGAAAGGTATGACGGCGTTTTCCGCGCAGAGTTCGTACTGCGAAAAGGCCATGTCGGTAACTTCGGTGATCCTTTGACCGGCCAATGCCCTGATTTCAGAGGTTCAGCCCTGAACCTGTGGGAGCGAGCCTGCTCGCGATAGCAGGCTGACAGGCTCTCTGTTGAATTTGCTGGCGTCATCGCGAGCAGGCTCGCTCCCACATTGCCGCGTTAACGATCAATGGCTGCCGGAGTGACCGAAACCGCCTGCACCGCGCTCGGTCTCAACAAATTCTTCCACCATCTCGAAGTGCGCTTGCACCACCGGCACCAGCACCAGTTGTGCCAGGCGCTCACCCACGGTCATGGTGAAGTCGGTTTGGCCACGGTTCCAGCAGGAAACCATCAGCGGGCCTTGATAATCCGAGTCGATCAGGCCGACCAGATTGCCCAGCACGATGCCATGCTTATGGCCCATGCCCGAGCGCGGCAGGATCAGTGCCGCGAGGTTCGGGTCGCCAATGTAGACCGACAGACCGGTGGGGATCAGCACGGTTTCGCCCGGTTTGATCACGATGTCTTTTTCCAGCATGGCGCGCAGGTCCAGGCCGGCCGAGCCTGGCGTGGCGTATTGCGGCAGCGGGAATTCGGTACCGATGCGTGGGTCGAGGATCTTGGCTTGCAAAGCGTGCATGTAAATTAAACCTGGTTCAGTCGTTCAGCGATAAAAGAGATCAGCTGGCGAGCAATCTTGCTCTTGCTGGTCTGGGCGAAAAGTGTGGCATGAAGGTCACGGTCGATCACGCTGCAGGCGTTCTCTTCGCTGTTGAAACCGATGCTCGGGTTGGCGACGTCGTTGGCGACGATCAGATCGAGATTCTTGTCTTTCAACTTGCGGGCAGCGTAATCGAGCAGGTGTTCGGTTTCGGCGGCGAAGCCGACACTGAACGGGCGGTCGGGACGGGTGGCGATGGTGGCCAGAATATCCGGGTTGCGCACCATCTGTAGCAACAAGCCGTCACCGTTCGTAGGATCTTTCTTGAGTTTTTGTGGCGCGATGACTTCCGGGCGGTAATCCGCAACCGCAGCAGAGGCGATGAACAGATCGCAAGGAATGGCAGCTTCGCAGGCCGCGAGCATGTCGCGAGCGCTGACCACGTCGATGCGTGTGACGCGATCCGGGGTCGGCAGATGAACCGGGCCTGTGATCAAGGTCACTCGGGCGCCTGCTTCCACCGCAGCCTCGGCCAGCGCGAAGCCCATTTTCCCGGAGCTGTGGTTGGTGATGTAGCGCACCGGATCGATGTTTTCCTGGGTCGGGCCAGCGGTAATCAGGACATGCTTGCCGGTCAGGGCCTGGCGCTGGAAGCAGTCCGCCGCGAGTTGGGCAAGGTCGGTGGCTTCGAGCATGCGACCCAGGCCGACATCGCCACAGGCCTGGCTGCCGGAGGCCGGGCCGAAGACTTTCAGGTCGCGGCTTTCGAGGGTTTGCAGGTTGGCCTGAGTCGCCGGGTCGCGCCACATAGCCTGGTTCATGGCGGGTGCGACGGCAACCACGGCGTCGGTGGCCAGGACCAGGGTGGTCAGCAGGTCATCGGCAATGCCCTGGGCCAGTCGGGCGATCAGGTCTGCAGTGGCAGGGGCGATCAACACCAGATCGGCCCATTTGGCCAGCTCAATGTGACCCATGGCCGCTTCGGCCGCCGGGTCCAGCAAATCCAGGTGCACAGGGTGCCCGGACAGGGCCTGCATGGTCAGCGGAGTGATGAACTCGCTGCCGCCGCGGGTCATGACCACACGGACTTCGGCGCCCTGATCCATCAGGCGACGAACCAGATCGGCGCTCTTGTAGGCGGCAATACCGCCGCCGACGCCCAGAACAATGCGTTTCCGATACAGCCGCTGCATAGGCCTGCCTTTCAATATCGTTGGTGAATGCTTGGCGATACCCCCTCCCCAGGGATGAATTCGCCCGCAAAAAAGATGGGCTACGATATCACAGCGACCGCTATGGAACAGCGGCGCCCAAAGACAGGGAGGTGCTATGAGTATTCGCCATTGGCCCGCGGCGGAACGGCCGCGGGAGAGGTTGCTTAAGTGGGGGGCAGCGTGTCTTTCGGACGCTGAACTGCTAGCCATTTTTTTACGAACCGGCGTATCGGGTAAAAGCGCGGTGGATCTGGCGCGACACCTGCTGAGCCAGTTTGGAAGTTTGCGCTCGCTGCTTGAAGCCGATCAGAAAACCTTCAGTAGGCATTTGGGGCTCGGGCCAGCCAAATTCGCTCAGTTGCAGGCGGTCCAGGAAATGGGCAGGCGGCATTTGGCTGAACGCGCCCGCAAAAAAACGGCTCTGGAAAGTCCGCAGGCTGTTCGCGACTATCTGAAATCGATGTTGCGCGATGAGCCTCACGAGGTATTCGGTTGCCTGTTTCTGGACTCCAAACATCAAATACTGGCCTTTGAGGCGCTGTTTCGCGGCTCCATCGATCACACCAGTGTTCATCCGCGAGAAGTGGTCAAGCGTGCGCTGGCTCACAACGCGGCGGCGCTGATCCTCTGCCACAACCATCCGTCAGGTAATTCCGACCCCAGTCACGCTGATCGAAAATTGACCAAGCGCCTGCAAGATGCGCTGGGCCTGATTGATGTGCGGGTGCTGGACCATTTCATCATCGGCGATGGTGATCCGCTTTCCATGGCTGAATATGGATGGATGTAGGAGCGAGCACGCTCGCGATGGTCGTTAACGATGACGCTGGGTGCCTGATGCCCAGCGGTGCTCTCTCGTTCATCGCGAGCATGCTCGCTCCTACAGGGGCGGGGCGCGGTGGATTATTTCAGGTTGACCTTGGAGTAGTCCTGGCGACCGAACGGGCTGACCGAGTAACCCTCGACATCCTTGCGCGTCAGGGCGAAAGCGGTCGGGTGGGCCAGCGGTAGCCACAGCGCCTGTTGCTGGATCTGCGTCTGGGCCTGTTCATAGAGTTTGGTGCGTACGCCCTGTTCGCCAGTGGTCTTGCCCGCGCTGATCAGCTTGTCCAGGTCCTGATTGCAGTAGCGCGCGAAGTTGGTGCCGGATTTCACCGCCGCGCAGGAGAACTGCGGTGTGAGGAAGTTATCCGGGTCGCCGTTGTCACCGGCCCAGCCCATGAACAACAGGTCGTGTTCACCAGCCTTGGCGCGGCGAATCAGTTCGCCCCATTCGATCACGCGAATTTCGGCCTGAATGCCGATTTCAGCGAGGTCTGACTGCAGCAACTGTGCGCCGAGGCTCGGATTGGGGTTCAACAGACTGCCCGACGGACGGGTCCAGATCGTGGTCTGGAAGCCATCCTTGAGACCTGCCTTGGCCATCAGCGCCTTGGCTCTTTCCACGTCATGCGGGTAGCCCGGCAGATTTTTCGCGTAGCTCCAGGTGTTGGGCGGGTATGGCCCGTTGGCAGGCGTGGCGGTGTCCTCGAACACGGCTTTGACGTAGTTGGCCTTGTCGAAGGCCAGATTGATCGCCTGGCGCACTTCCGGCTTGTCCAATGGCGGGTGCTGGCTGTTGATGCCGACGAAGGCGGTCATGAAGGCGTCAGTCTTTTCCACCTTCAAGGTCGGCTCTTTCAGGGCAGCCTGTACATCCAGGGGTTTGGGCGACAAGGCAATCTGGCATTCGTTGCGGCGCAGCTTCTGCAGGCGCACGTTGGCGTCCGGGGTAATGGCGAATATCAGCGGGTCTACCGAAGGCTTGCCAAGGAAGTAGTCAGGGTTGGCTTTGTAGCGGACCGACGCGTCCTTCTGGAAGCGCGTGAAAACGAATGGCCCGGTGCCGATTGGCTGAGTGTTGAACTTGTCCTGGGCATCGGCCTTGAGCAGCTTGTCGGCGTATTCGGCCGAATAGATCGAGGCAAAACCCATGCTCAGGGTCGCCAGGAACGTCGAGTCTGGATGATCCAGCGTGAAGCGCACGGTCAGCGGATCGAGGGCGTCGATCTTCTTGATCAATGTGGATAACTGCATCGATTGTGCATGTGGGAAGCCACTCTGGGCGACCTTGTGCCACGGGTTGGCGGGGTCAAGCATGCGATCGAAGCTGAACTTCACGTCTTCGGCGGTCAGCTCGCGGGTCGGGCTGAAGTACTCGGTGCGATGAAATTTCACCTGCGGGTGCAGCTTGAAGATGTAGGTCAGTCCGTCGGGGCTAACCTCCCAGCTATCGGCGAGGCTGGGCACTACCTTGCCACTGGCGGTATCGAAGTCCACCAGGCGATTCATCAGGACATCGGCCGAGGCGTTGGTGGTGGTCAGTGAGTTGTATTGCACCACGTCGAACCCTTCCGGGCTGGCCTCGGTGCAGACGCTCAAGGCGGCCGCCTGTGCCAGCGGGCTTAGCAGGAGAGGGGCGAGCAACAGCGGTAGGGCAGCGAGGCGCATGGTCGGATTCCTTTACAGATCGAAGGCCCATCTGCAAGTGCAGTCTGGAAAAGGCTTACCCTAGTGGGCTCTTTTGCAAATGACTATCCCCTTTTTGATTTTCGGGGGACTATAGGCGATTGATTTTGCTGTGCTCCTGGTCGCGTAGCGCTGGATGGGTGGATCGACCGGACTTTCTGCGACGAGCGGTCAAAATCGACGACAGCCTTGATTCAGGGCGTCTGAAGCGCGAAAAACAGGGTTTTTATCAACTCGACGCACAGCGAATGTTGTTGCTCTGCAGTCTTTCTGGTATAAAGCAGCGCTCTTTTCTAGGGGCCCGGTTCCTTCACTGTAGGTGTAGCCGGTAAGACCTCTAAAGAATCGCGGCGCCTGGCGCCACAATGACTAGAGATTAAGCGGCCAACCCATGCCGGGTTGGGCATGTGGTTTTAGAGGGCTGAGGCATGTCTAGAGTATGTCAAGTTACCGGTAAGGGTCCGGTGACTGGGAACAACATTTCCCACGCAAACAACAAAACCCGTCGTCGTTTCCTGCCGAACCTGCAGCATCACCGCTTCTGGGTTGAGTCCGAGAAACGTTTTGTACGTCTGCGCGTATCTGCCAAAGGCATGCGTATCATCGACAAGCGCGGCATTGATGTCGTGCTGGCCGAACTTCGCCGCGATGGCAAGGTTTAAGGGAGCTAATCATGCGTGAATTGATTCGTTTGATTTCGAGCGCCGGTACTGGTCACTTCTACACTACCGACAAGAACAAGCGCACTACTCCGGACAAAATCGAGATCAAGAAATATGATCCGGTTGTTCGCAAGCACGTGATCTACAAGGAAGGCAAAATCAAGTAATTGATTTTTCCCGACTTACGAAAAGGCCCGTATCGAAAGATACGGGCCTTTTTCGTTTTTACGCCTGAATTCGGCGGCAAGCCAGCGGTCAGCCGAAGTAGATCGAAATGATGATGTCGTGTTCGTTGGCGTTCAGGTTGATGCGTTCTGCGCGTGCGTCATAGGTCCCCACGTAGTTGCCCCATGGGCGAGTGGGGCGACCGGTCGTATCTTCGACCTCTTTGCGCAGTTCTTCGGAGTAGGGCGAGCCGACGACGGACTTGATCAGCTCGAGTACCTGTTCGTCGGTATAAGTGGTGATGTCGGGCATGGTGCTTCCTTGCAGTGAGTTCATGTCGAGGCGCCTCACCATTGAGGCGCCTGTCGATGATCTGACCGGGAAGCCGGCCTGATGCGGTATATATTTATCGGGCGTCAGGCTTTTTGCTCGAATGCCACATAGATCTTGCGGCACGGCTCCAGCACTTCCCAGGTGCCGCGAAAGCCTGCCGGGATCACGAAGCGGTCGCCGGCGCGTACGGTTTTGGCATGGCCGTCGTGGTCACGCAAAACGGAAACGCCCTGCAGGATTTCGCAGTACTCGTGTTCGGTGAAGTTCACCGTCCACTGGCCGACGGCGCCTTCCCACACACCGGCGTTCAACTGGCCGCAAGGACTGTTGTAGTGGTTGTAAACCGCTTGCTCGGGGTCGCCCTTGAGAACCTTGGCCGGGTCCGGACGATAGCGTTCGGCGGCAGTGGTGGCTTGGCTGAAATCGACGATGTTCTGGATGCTCATTGTTGTTATCCCCCGTGATTGCTTGATGAGCCCAAAGTCTATGTTTATTAAAATGAACATCGCAAGGCCGTTTGCCGGTGATATGTCAAATATATTGAAACTTCACCTGCCGCTGGTTTAGGGTGGCGGTTGCCCTGGGCCGAAAGCAGGCTGGCCAGGCAGAATTCCTGACAGCGCCCGCGAAGAACGCGGGTGTCGTATTCAATAAGAGGAGGACACTCGTATGACCACCCTGACTCGTGCCGACTGGGAACAACGTGCTCGCGACCTGAAGATCGAAGGCCGTGCCTACATCAATGGCGAGTACACCGATGCCGTCTCCGCCGAGACCTTCGAGTGCATCAGCCCGGTCGATGGCCGCCTGCTGGGCAAGATTGCCAGTTGTGATGCCGCCGACGCCCAGCGTGCCGTGGAAAACGCCCGCGCCACCTTCAATTCCGGCGTGTGGTCGCGCCTGGCGCCGACCAAGCGCAAATCCGCCATGATCCGTTTCGCCGGCCTGCTCAAGCAGCACGCCGAGGAGCTGGCGCTGCTTGAAACCCTGGACATGGGCAAGCCGATCAGCGACTCCCTGTACATCGACGTTCCCGGTGCGGCGCAAGCCCTGAGCTGGAGCGGCGAAGCCATCGACAAGATCTACGATGAAGTGGCGGCCACTCCGCACGATCAGCTGGGTCTGGTGACCCGCGAGCCGGTGGGTGTCGTCGGCGCCATCGTGCCGTGGAACTTCCCGCTGCTGATGGCTTGCTGGAAGCTCGGTCCTGCACTGTCCACCGGTAACTCGGTGATCCTCAAACCGTCGGAAAAATCGCCGCTGACGGCCATCCGCATTGCTGCACTGGCCGTCGAAGCCGGCATTCCGAAAGGCGTGCTGAACGTTCTGCCTGGCTACGGCCACACCGTCGGCAAGGCCCTGGCCCTGCATAACGATGTCGACACCCTGGTGTTCACCGGTTCGACCAAGATCGCCAAGCAGCTGCTGATCTACTCCGGCGAGTCCAACATGAAGCGCGTCTGGCTCGAAGCCGGTGGCAAGAGCCCGAACATTGTGTTCGCCGATGCACCGAACCTGCAGGAGGCTGCCGAAGCCGCTGCCGGCGCTATCGCCTTCAACCAGGGCGAAGTCTGCACCGCCGGCTCGCGCCTGCTGGTGGAGCGCTCCATCAAGGACAAATTCCTGCCGTTGGTGATCGAGGCCTTGAAGACCTGGAAGCCTGGCAACCCGCTGGACCCGGCAACCAACGTCGGTGCACTGGTGGACACCCAGCAGATGAACACCGTGCTGTCCTACATCGAATCGGGCCACGCCGACGGCGCCAAACTGGTTGCCGGTGGCAAGCGTACGCTGCAGGAGACTGGCGGCACCTACGTCGAGCCGACGATTTTCGATGGCGTGAGCAACGCGATGAAAATCGCCCAGGAAGAAATCTTCGGCCCTGTGTTGTCGGTCATTACCTTCGACAGCGCCGAAGAAGCCATCCAGATCGCCAACGACACGCCTTACGGCCTGGCCGCTGCGGTATGGACTGCCGACATCTCCAAGGCCCACCTGACTGCGCGGGCACTGCGTGCCGGTAGCGTCTGGGTCAACCAGTACGATGGTGGCGACATGACCGCGCCATTCGGTGGTTTCAAGCAGTCGGGTAACGGTCGCGACAAGTCGCTGCATGCATTCGACAAGTACACCGAACTGAAGGCGACCTGGATCAAGTTGTAATGTGAAGCGAGCCCCGGCCATGCCGGGGCTCAACGCAAAACCCCTGTGGGAGCGAGCCTGCTCGCGATAGCGGTCTGACAGTCGACGTCAATGTTGAATGTTGCTCCGTCATCGCGAGCAGGCTCGCTCCCACAGTGTTTTGTGCCGTACATAAAAATATCCACAGGAGCGTGGAACATGCGTTGGGCGACATATTTCGCCGTGTTGGCGTCTGTCTTGAGTGTTGGCCTGGCCCTGGGGGTCAGCATGCCGCTGGTGTCTTTTCGTCTGGAAGGCTGGGGTTATGGCTCGTTCGCCATCGGTGTGATGGCGGCGATGCCGGCCATTGGCGTGCTGCTGGGCGCGAAGATCTCCAGTCACCTGGCGGCGCGTCTGGGGACGGCCAACCTGATGCGTTTGTGCCTGTGGGGCGGTGCCGTTTCCATCGGTTTGCTGGCGTTGCTGCCCAGCTATCCGCTCTGGCTGGTGTTGCGCTTGATGATCGGTACGGTCCTGACCCTGGTCTTTATTCTCGGCGAAAGCTGGATCAATCAACTGGTGGTTGAGGAGTGGCGCGGGCGGTTGGTGGCGCTGTACGGCAGCAGCTACGCGCTGAGCCAATTGGCTGGGCCCATATTGCTGGGTGTGTTGGGCACCGAACACGATTATGGCTTTTGGGTCGGTGTCGGCTTGTTGGTGGCGGCACCGTTTTTGTTGCTGGGCCGCAGTGGCGCACCCGGCAGCGAGGCCTGCAGCGTAACCTTCGGCGATTTGTGGGAGTTTTGCCGAGGTCTTCCGGCGATTGCCTGGGGGGTATCGCTGTTCGCGGCGTTCGAGGCGATGATCCTGACGCTGTTGCCGGTGTATTGCCTGCGTCAGGGCTTCACCACGGAAATTGCCCTGGCGATGGTCAGTACCGTGGTGGTGGGCGATGCTCTGCTGCAATTGCCGATCGGTGCATTGGCGGATCGCGTGTCGCGGCGGACGTTGTTTGCCGGCTGTGCAATGGTCTTGCTGGTATCGAGCCTGGCCATCCCGGTGCTGCTCGACACCTTGCTGATCTGGCCGCTGTGGGTGCTGTTCGGCGCCAGTGCCGGCGGTTTGTTTACCCTGTCCCTGATTCTGATCGGTGAGCGCTATCGCGACGATGCGCTGGTTCGGGCCAATGCGCACATCGCGCAACTGTGGGGGGTCGGTTGTCTGCTCGGTCCGTTGATCGCCGGTGCCGGCAGCCAGTGGATCAGCGGGCATGCCTTGCCATTGCTGATGGCGGCGGGTGCCTTTGGTCTGGTGATTCTGGTGACGCGACAAGGGGCGTTCGGTTCGGTGGCCGAACCGGCCTAGAGCATTCGTTCCAGGCCAACGGTGTTGCTCAGCCAGGCATTGAAGCGTCGCCACCAGGTGCCCGGTTCACGGGTCAGTGTGTGCATTTTGCCGTCGTCTTCAGTCACCCATACCAATCGGCCATCTTCCAGCCGCACCTGATAACTCAGGGGCGGCGCCATGCCTTGCAGTGCCAGTTCGCGGACCTGGGCCGCCAGTTCCGGGCTGTCGACCAGCACCCCGACTTCGGTGTTCCACAGCACTGAGCGTGGGTCGAAGTTGAACGAGCCGATGAAGGCCTTCTTTCTGTCGAAAATGATCGCCTTGCTGTGCAGGCTCGAATCGGAGTCGCCATAGGACTTGCTGGTGAACAGGCGAGGCCCGCTGCCGTTGTCATGGCCAGGCTGGCGACGCAATTCAAAGAGCTGCACGCCATGCTCCAGCAAGGCCTTGCGATAGGGCGCGTAGCCGCCATGCACGGCCGGCACGTCCGTGGCCTCCAGTGAATTGGTCAGCAACCGTACCGAGACCCCGGCATCGGCGCGCCCGGTCAAATACACCAGCCCCGGCTGGCCGGGCACGAAGTAGGCCGAAATCATCACCAGCTCTTCGCTGACGCCGTCGAGTTCGGGCGCCAATTGGGTGGTCAGCAGTAACTGCGGGTCGGGTTCATCCTTGGCCAGCACCTTGCTGGGGGCATCCCACAAGGCCTGGTTCCAGGCCCAAATCAACTCATTGCGCCAGATACCCAGTCGCGGTTGGGTGGCGAACGTCTTCAGGTGCTTATAGAGCGCGTGATTCTCTTTGCGGTATTGCTTCAGGGACTCTTCCAGCCGCATCCGGGTGTCCTGCAGATCCTTGGCGGTCGGTTTGCTCGACAGAAACTGCTCGATCGGTTTGCTCAGGGCGCTGTTCCAGTACTGGTCGAAGCTGTGTCCCAATTGCTCCGCGACCGGGCCGACACCGAGCATGTCGATGTCGGTGAAGTTCATGTTGGGCTGGGCGTCGAAATACTCGTCCCCCAGATTGCGCCCGCCGACAATGGCCATGCTGTTGTCCGCCAGCCACAACTTGTTATGCATGCGTCGGTGTTGCTGGGACAGATTGAATAGCCGGCCCATGGTGCGCGTGACGCCTGTACTGCGGCCCAGATGCAGGGGGTTGAACACGCGGATCTGTATCTTTGGATGCGCCGCGAGGGTGGCGATGGTGCGGTCCTGACCGTCGCTGGTGGTGTCGTCGAGCAGTATGCGCACCCGCACGCCTCGGTCGGCGGCCTTGAGCAGTTCTTCTAGCAGCATGCGGGTACTGATGCCGTCATGGACGATGTAGTACTGCAAGTCGAGACTGCTTTGGGCGTTGCGAACAAGTTCAGCGCGGGCCGTGAAAGCTTCAGTGCTGTCGGGTAGAAGACGAAAACCTGATTGACCTGCATGGGGCGCTGCCTGGGCCTGGACGGAGCGGCCGAAAGCCGAGGCGCTTGCCGGCAGCGCCTGGCTCGGTTCGTGCTGCACGTCGAAATTGGCGCAACCGCCCAGGAACGAAGCAGCTATCACAAGAGCGAGCAGGGACTTTCTGACTCTCACGTGGGACCGTTCCGATTGGCGGCAGGTGATGGCATATGGACGCTGGACTCCGCAGAAAGGTCAGTCAGTCAGCCCGTCGGTCTCCGCCAGCAGTTTGATCGCTGCGGCGCCGACCTTGCGTACGGCGTCTTCAATCTGCGCCGTTGGTTTGGCAGCGTAGTTCATGCGCAGGCAATTGCGGTACTTGCCCGATGCGGAAAAAATGCTGCCGACAGCAATCTGTACGCCCTGATCGTGCAGGGCGCGATTGAGCTTCAAGGTGTCGAAGCCTTCCGGCAGTTCAACCCACAGCATGAAGCTGCCCTGTGGACGGCTGGCGCGGGTGCCGGCGGGAAAGTAACGGGTGACCCAATCGATCATCACGTCGCGATTGCGCTGGTATTGCGTGCGCATACGCCGCAAATGCGGTTCGAAGTGGCCGCCCTTGAGGAATTCGGCGATGGCGACCTGAGGTTGTGGGGCGGTGGAGCCGGTGCTGATGTATTTCATGTGCAGCACCCTTTCCAGGTAGCGCCCCGGTGCGACCCAGCCAATGCGCAGGCCTGGGGCAAGGGTCTTGGAGAACGAACTGCACAACAGGACACGACCATCTTCATCGAAGGACTTGATCGTTCGTGGGCGCGGGTAGGTGTAGGAGAGTTCGCCATACACATCGTCTTCAATGATCGCCACGTCGAAACGCTGCGCAAGCGTCAACAACGCGCGTTTGCGCGACTCGGGCATGATGTAGCCCAGCGGGTTGTTGCAGTTGGGCGTCAACTGTATGGCCTTGATCGGCCATTGCTCCAGGGCCAGTTCCAGTGCATCCAGGCTGATGCCCGTCAGCGGGTCGGTGGGAATTTCCAGGGCTTTCATGCCCAGGCCCTTGAGGGTTTGCATGGCGCCGTGGAAGCTCGGTGAGTCCACGGCAACGATATCGCCCGGCTCACAGATGGCGCGGATGCTGGTGGACAGCGCTTCGTGGCAGCCGGTTGTCACCACCAGGTCGCCGGGCCGCAACTGGCAACCGGAGTCGAGCATCAGGCGGGCGATCTGTTCGCGCAGTTCGAGGTTGCCGTGGATGTTGTCGTAATACAGGCCGGGCATATCCTGTCGACGGCTGATCTGCGCCAGGCCGCGCAGCAGCGGCTTCATGGTCGGGGAGGTGACATCCGGCATGCCGCGACCCAGTTGCACCACATCCTTGCGCGGCACTGCACGGATCAACTCCAGCACCTGATCCCACTGCGAGATATCCACAGGACGTTGTGCCGGACGGCCGACCGCCGGAAGCTCCGGCAGCTCGCGACTGACCGGCACGAAATACCCGGACTTGGGCCTGGGCGTGGCCAGGCCGCTGTCTTCCAGAACGCGATAGGCCTGCTGCACCGTGCTCAGGCTGACCCCGTGTTCGATGCTCAGCGCCCGCACCGACGGCAATCGGTCACCGGGGCGATAAAACCCCTGTTCAATACGCGTGCCGAGCAATTCGGCGAGGTTGACGTAGAGAGTCATGGCGCAGTCTCGAAATGGATGATTCGGTTGACCAGTACAGATGGGGCAAAAATACGGGATTCAGACCCTGAAGCATCAAATCTGTATGGAAATAATACAGTCTGGTTGGATCTGTAATGCTTTTCGTCGCCCACGCATCATGAAACCTCTGGCTACCCAAGTAAACAGGAGCATCCAACATGAACGGCTTGAGCGATGTGCGGCTGACGTTACACAGTCAGGAACTGGTGCAAGGACGCGACAACGAGGCGCGCGGGACGGTGATGCGCAACGCCCTGTCCGGCCTGAGTCGCTGGGACCGGTTCTGGCAACGTCTGCACACACGCAAGGCGTTGTTGAGCCTGACAGCCGATCAGCTCAAGGATATCGGCCTGACTCGCGAGCAGGCGCTGGAAGAGGGGTTGAAACCGTTCTGGCGGATCTGAATCCGGCTGTGTTTGACCCAATCGCGAGCAGGCTCGCTCCCACAGGAGATTTGTGTACGGCGCAGATCTGTGGGAGCGAGCCTGCTCGCGATGAGGCCCGAAAACGCACCACCAAACGATCAGACCAACTCCTTGAGCCGATGCCACAACATCCCCAGCGCCAGCAATGGCGAGCGCAAATGCTTGCCGCCGGGAAAGGTCATGTGTGGCACCTTGGCGAACAGATCGAAGCCGCCGCCGTGCTGGCCGCTGATGGCCTCGGCCAGCAACTTGCCCGCCAGATGGGTGGCGTTCACACCATGCCCTGAATAGGCCTGGGCGTAATACACGTTCGGTTGCTCCTTGAGCCGACCGATCTGCGGCAGGCGGTTGGCGCCGATGCCGATCATCCCGCCCCATTGATAGTCGATCTTCACCCCCGCCAGTTGTGGAAAGACCTCCAGCATCTTCGGCCGCATGTAGGCCGCGATATCCTTCGGGTCACGCCCGGAATAATGGCAGGCGCCGCCGAACAGCAGGCGGCGGTCGGCGGAGAGCCGGTAGTAGTCCAGCGCCACCCGTTGATCGCACACCGCCATGTTCTGCGGCAGCAGGGCATGCGCCTGCTCCTCGCCCAAGGGTTCGGTGGCGATGATATAGCTGCCGGCGGGCAGCACCTTGCCGCCAAGTTCGGGGTTCAGGTCATTGAGGTAGGCATTGCAGCCGAGCACCAGGGTTTTGGCGCGGACGGCACCTTGGGCAGTGTGCACTTTGACCTCCGGCCCGTAATCGATACGGGTAACGGCGGACTGTTCGAACAGCTTCACCCCCAGTTGCTGAGCCGCGGCAGCCTCACCCAGGGCCAGGTTAAGCGGATGCAGGTGGCCGGAGCCCAAGTCGATCAGGCCGCCCACGTAGCGGTCGGAACCGACGACGCTGTGCATTTCGTGGGCCTGCAACAGGCGGGTCTCATGGCGATAACCGAGGCTGCGCAGTTCTTCGGCGTCCTCGGCAAACCCTTCGAGTTCACGGGGTTTGTTGGCCAGGTCGCAGTAGCCCCAGGTCAGGTCGCAGGGGATCTGAAAGCGCTCGACCCGTTGGCGAACGATTTCCACAGCCTCCAGCCCCATGAGTTTCATCTGGCGCACACCGTCGACACCCACGATGTTGGCGAATTGATCGAGGCCGTGGCCAACGCCACGGATCAGCTGCCCGCCGTTGCGCCCGCTGGCGCCCCAGCCGATCTTGCGTGCTTCGAGCAACACCACGCTGAACCCGCGTCCGGCCAGTTCCAGCGCCGTGTTCAAGCCTGAAAAACCACCGCCGACCACGCAGACATCGGCCACCACCTCACCGTTGAGCACAGGATGATCCGGCTGTGGCAGGCTGCTGGCCGCGTAATAGGAGGCCGTGTGCTGTTGGCTCGGGGCGGGTTGCTCGGCACGGGCAGTCATCGGCGTGATCCTGGTTCTTGTGTTTAGAAAATTTGACGGAGCATAAGCCGGACTTCCGCAGGCGGGCAACATCGGTCGGTTGCCACTGTCTGGATCAGGTCTTTTGCATCAGAATTGCACTGTGTCCCAACGTCGGTTATCGCCCTGATGAGCTGCAACAGCCAGAAAATTCGTACGCTGCGCCAGCAAATTCCTTCCTTCGAATGTGTGCCCGGCTGCCATGACTGCTGCGGCCCGGTGACCACCTCACCGGAAGAAATGTCACGCCTGCCGCGCAAGAGCCGCGCCGAGCAGGACGCTGCGATGGAAGAGCTCAACTGTGTGCATCTGGGCCCTGATGGTTGCACGGTGTACGACGAACGACCGCTGATCTGCCGGTTGTTCGGTACCACCCAGACGTTACCGTGCCCCAATGGGCGGGGGCCGGTGGAACTGATTCACCCACGGGTCGAGAAGCAGGTGTTCGAGTACATGGCCGCCAACCGGCAGGTGCTTGTATAGATTGTGTCGCCCCCATCGCGGGCAAGCCCGCTCCCACAGGTTCAGCGCGATCCCTGTGGGAGCGGGCTTGCCCG
>NZ_JBNNVQ010000112.1:0-17771 GCF_050280625.1 Pseudomonas sp. NPDC089569 | reverse complement strand
CGGTACTGGGCGCGATCCTGACCACCATGTTCTCCTTCATGGGTACCGAGATCGTGACCATCGCGGCCGCGGAATCGAAGAACCCTGGCAAGCAAATCTCCAAGGCCACCAATTCGGTGATCTGGCGTATCGGCCTGTTCTACCTCGTATCGATCTTCATCGTCGTGGCCCTGGTGCCATGGAACGACCCGGTCCTGGCCAGCCTCGGTTCCTACCAGACTGTGCTTGAGCGCATGGGCATCCCGAACGCCAAGATGATCGTCGACATCGTGGTACTGGTTGCCGTAACCAGCTGCCTGAACTCGGCGCTCTACACCTCGTCGCGCATGCTCTTCTCCCTGGGCAAGCGCGGTGATGCACCGGCCATGTCGACCCGTGTCAACAAGGCCGGCACGCCTTACTGGGCGGTCATGCTGTCCACTGCTGCAGCGTTCCTGTGCACATTCGCCAACTACGTGGCCCCGGCTGCGGTGTTCGAATTCCTGCTGGCCAGCTCCGGTGCCATCGCGCTGCTGGTGTACCTGGTGATCGCGATTTCGCAGCTGCGCATGCGCAAACAGCGTATGGCTCGCGGTGAGAAAATCGTCTTCAGCATGTGGCTGTTCCCGGGCCTGACCTATGCGGTGATCACCTTCATCGTCGCGGCCCTGACCATCATGCTGTTCCAGGAAGCCCACCGCGTGGAAATCATCGCAACCGGTCTGCTCAGCATCCTGGTGGTTGCAGCCGGTCTGCTGGTGGCACGCCGTCGCAAGCTGGAAAACGGTGGCGCGGCAGTTCTGAACTGATCCGCACCGCGTAATGCAAAACGGCCGCAGTCAGGGATGACATGCGGCCGTTTTTATTTGTGCTGATTGCAGTGTGTTCATTCGGCATGAACCCAGTCTTCTACGCGTAACCCCGGAACGCGTTCAAACTCTCGCAAATTGTTGGTCACCACGATAAACCCGCGTGAGCGTGCGTGTCCGGCAATCATCTGGTCGTAAGGGCCTATCGGGGTGCCGGCTTTTGCCAGTTCGGACCGAATCATTCCCGTATGCGCAGCTGCGTCATTGTCGAAGGGCAGGACTTCCAGGCGGGCGGCGAAGCCTTCGATGACGGCCAGGTTCCTTTCCGGGGCTGCCGATTTCTCCGCGCCGTAAATCAACTCCATCAGCGTCACGGCACTGATGCTCAGCTGGCCGTGATGCCGATTGAAGGCTTCTCGTACAACTTGTGGTTTGTTTTTGATGGTGAAGATGCAGATGTTGGTATCGAGCATGTATTTGATCATCAGAACGACTCGCGCTCCTGATCGGCAGGCTGTTCGCGCTCCGTCATAAAGTCTGCGGTAACACTTTCGCCATCGAACCAGCTGTCCCAGGCTTCGCCGGCGGGGGTGATGATGCGGGCTCTGCCGACGGCGACGACGTCGACGCGCTTTACATCATCGGGCATGGCGACAGCCTTGGGCAGGCGGACGGCCTGGCTTCGATTGCTCATGAAAAGGGTGGTTTGCTCCATGTTGTCCTCCCGCATGGGTGTTGATGCCATGGATTCAAAGGATAGGTTTCATGCGGGATATGTCAACGGGATATACACGGTGGCTGACGTAAGGGAATGGCCCGTTTCCGTGCAATAAAAACGGCCGCAGTCAGGGATGACATGCGGCCGTTTTTGTTTATGTCGCGAGACTTATTCGGCTTTTTCTTCCGGCGCGTCCTGGGACTCGCGGTAGACGTCCAGCGCGGCACTGAAGTCCTCGATGAACTGCGGGGTGCTCAGCCACGCCTGGGCGGCGTCGCGGTCCATGCCATCGGCCCACATGCGGTAATCGATCAGCATGTCGGCGGCCAGGTGGGTGGCGGCCATGCCTTCGTCGTCGGCGTTTTCCATGTCCAGCAGTTCGGGGTGGTCGACGATGATAAAGGCGAGGTTCGTCAGCAGCACCGAGAGCATTTCGCTGCGGCTGACGGCTTCGGCGTCACGCATTTTGCTGAACATCGCCAGGGTGTATTCCGGGATCGGTTCGGCAAGGTGGCCAGGGTCATTGTCCAGGTTCGCAGGATTTCTGCCGACCATGCGGATTTGTTTGGCTTTGGCTTTTGCGCGTTTGGCGCGTTTCTGTTGTTTGTTCAGGGAGGCCATGGGAACTCAGTTCGGTTTCTGTGGGTTTTGCGCGGCGATAGCGTCGGACGCCGCCACGTAGGCAGCCTGGAAGGCTGGGGATTCAATCCACGCCAGGGCGCCGGCCTCGTCGGTTTCAGCCGACCATTGGCGGTATTCGATCAGCGCGGCGAGGATGAAGTCCATCGCGCCTTCTTCGCCTTCCTGCTCGTACACCAGCTCCAGCAGCGGGTCTTCGAGGAAGGCCGTGCACATGGCTTGCAGGCTGATTTTTTCGGCGTCGATCATTTTCTTGAACAGTTCGGTCAGGTCCACCGATTCGAAATCGATGCGATCGTCGTTCGGGTCCAGTTCGACCGGCGCGGCCGCGCGCTGGGTGCGGTTCTGCTTGGCTTTGGCCTTGGCGCGGGAGGCGCGTTTTTGCTGCTTGTTGGCGGAGGCCATGGGTGTCGTTCCGTTATTCGTTGAAAGGGCAACTGCGTGGGATGGTCCGCCCGGGCGTACCGGGGGCCAGCTCGCCGTTTTGCAGCCAGCGCAGTGCAATGGGCCATAGTGTGGCTTGGTATGCGCTGCGAAAAAAGGCGAAATGTCCGACGGCTTCTTCTGCGATGTCTTCTGGGGCGATGCGCAGATGCGTGTTGGTGCTGCCGGTAAAGTAGCCGAGCAAGCGCTCGATGGCCGGGATTGTACCGTAGGGGTCGTCGCTGATGCTGATTGCCAGGGTTTTAGCCGTGACGGTGGCGAAAGGCAGTTGACCGACGGGCGCGTTGATCAGGCGGCCGCTGGGGCGCCTTTCGTAGCGCGGGGTGGGTGTACTCCAGTCACGCACCACACCGGCCGGCGTATCTTCCAGCCAGCCCAGGCGTTTGCCGGGAAAGTAACCGCATATCATCGTGATCAGCGGCATCAGCACATGCCATTTTGCGAACATCCGCCAGCGATGGGCCGGCGCGTAGTCGCGCCAGTAAGCGAACTGTGCGCCAACGGTTACCAGGCGCCGGACCAGATGCCCGGACGCCCCCAGCCCCGCGGCACAGCCGCCAAAGCTGTGGCCGACCACATTGATGGGCTGCCTCGGAAACTCGCGCTGCGCGCGCTGAAGCATCGCCTCGAAGTCCAGCGCGCCCCAGTCCGTCCATGAGGCCTGAAAGCCTTTGAGCGATGTCGGACGTGATTCGCCGATGCCGCGATAGTCATAGGTGATGACATCGAAGCCGTGGCCGAACAGATAGTCAGCAAAGCGAGCGTAATGTCGACAGCGAACCGAGGTGGCGGCGTTGATGATGACGACGGGGCGGGCGGCATCATGGTGGGTATGGCGCCAGGCGAAACCGCCGAGGATGAAGCCATCCGCGGCAGTCTGTTTGAAGGGCTGGGCCACCGCGTCTGTTGTCCGCGGCAACTCGATTTGGGTGGCAGCCAGCGATGGAGTGTCCTGCAAATTCATCGGCATCGGACCTTTGCGGGTAGCAGCCAACGATAGTCTTCATGTCGTTTATGAACAATCCGTCGGCATTCGTTCATGTGCCAGCGGCGAGCGCTGGCGTAGTACGTTTCGTACTCATGCCAAGTCCCAATCGATCTAAAACCCCTTCCTCCGGCCGCAAATCCAATGGATGTAACGATTGGGTTCTGTAGAGCCCGGGAGTCGCCATCATGAAGTACATCCATTCACTTATGCTGCCCATCGCCGCAGCCACGGCTCTGATGTTTCCTGCCGTATTGCCTGCTGCGAATCTTGAGCCTGTCGACAACTCTGGCGTGCAGGTACAGCAGCAGGAACAGAACGGCATCGCCTATCTGTCAGGCGGTATCGGCCAGGATGAGTCGAAGGCCATTCAGCAAACCACTGGCTATAACCTGCACATGACCTTCTCCGTAGGGACGGGGAATGAGTACATCCCCGATGTGACTGTGGTCATTCAGAAAGCCCAGGGGCAAACCGTGTTGACGCTCAACGACGCCGGCCCGCTGGTCTATGTGAAACTGCCAGCCGGTAAATACACCGTTGTTGCCACGCGTAATGGTGAGGTAAGGCGCGATGTGGCCGACATTGGCAGCGGCGCGGCCCGTTCACTGGTGTTCCATTGGAACTCTGCCAGTTAGATACCAAAAAACGAAAACGAGCCCTGAATGATGCGATTCGGGGCTTTTTCGGGGCGTCATGAAGTGTGGGACTGATCGCAGCGTTGAAAGTACAACGTGCAATGAAAGATACTGTTTCTCATTAACGCCCGTGAAAGGATCCCATTGGCTCGATAAAATCTCCCCGGACTCGCCTCTCGATGCCGCCAACGCCCAGCCTGTTGCTGAGTTTTCAAGAACACTACGATGATTTGCTGAGCTTTCTCACCCGCCGTATGAGCGACCGCCAGCGAGCCGCCGACGTAGCGCAGGAAACCTATCTGAAGCTGTTGAATGTCGATGAGTCGGTGGCGGTGCTCAACGACCGCAGTTTTATTTTTCGGGTCGCCGGTAACCTGGCGATCGACACCTTGCGGCGCGAGCAACGGCTTGGTGCCAGTGTCGGGGAAAGCCCGGAATATGCCGAAGCGGTCGATCCGGCGCCGCCACCGGAAGCCGTGTTTCTGGCCAAGGAGCGCCTGGGGATTCTCGATGATGCCCTGCAACAGTTATCGCCCAATGCGCGACAGGCCTTGCTGCTCAATCGCCTGGAAGGCTTGACCCAGGCGCAAATCGCCGTTGAACTGGGCGTCTCTGAAAGCATGGTGGCCAAGTACATCGGCCAGGCCTTGCGACACTGCCGCGACTGGTTGAAAAACAACCATGCGTGATCTTCCCCATTCCGGCGTCGACGACACCATGACCGATCTTTCGCAAAGCCTTGAAGACACTGCACTGGATTGGGTGGTGTTGCTCAACTCGGGCAAGGCAACCGCCGACGATCAGCGTGCCTACGAGCAATGGCGCGCCCTGAGCGCCGAACATCAAGTGATGGCCGATGAGGCCCAGGCGTTGTGGGCGATGCTCGGGCATACGCCTACGGCCAAACAGTTCAAGACTGCACCACCGGCTGCCAGTCGCGCGAAAACCTGGTGGCCGGCACTGGCCGCTTCGGTGGTTTTGGCGGTGGCCAGCCTGGCTGGATGGCAACAATGGCCGATGCTCGATTCTGATTATCACACCGGCGTAGGTCAGCAGCAGAGCGTGACGCTGGCCGATGGCAGCAAGATCATCCTCAACAGTTCCAGTGCCGTATCGGTTAATTATTCCGCCGATGCGCGCACCGTCATCCTGCGCGCCGGCGAGGCGTTGTTTGAGCCGGTCGCCGAAGCGCGACCGTTCGTGGTGCGCAGCGGCGAGGAGCAATTGCAGGCCGGCAACGGCGTGTTCAGTGTGCGTCGTGACGGTGACGCCCTGACGCTGGTGGTGAGTGCCGGTCAGGTGCAGCTCATAGGGGGGCATCAACCGATGCTGGTACAGGCAGACCAGCGTCTGGAGTTTCAGCCGGGCCAGCCGTTGCTTGCCCAGCAGAAGGTTGACGCTGCCAGTCTGACCGCCTGGCAGCGTGGCAAGCTGATTTTCAACGGACGCCCACTCGCAGAAGTAATCGGTGAGCTGGAGCGCTATCAGCACGGTCGTATCCTCATCTCCGATCGGGAGCTGGCGGCGCTGCCGGTCAGTGGTGTATTCGAGCTCAACGACCCTCAGGGCTCGCTCAAGACCCTGGAGCAACGCTATCCGCTGAAGGTCACTTACCTGCCATGGCTCGCGGTTTTGCACTGACCTGAAAATAATTTCACGAACGCACTGCAAGTTCCTTTCCGCCGAATCGTCGTAGTGAGACTGAGAAGAAACTCATTCTCATTGACGCATTCACTTGGGCGGGAAGAAAGACGTGAAAGGTATGTTCAAGCAGTCGGCACAGGCGCGCAGCAACCACGGCAAACACAGGGTTCGCCTGGCGCTGTTGGCCCAGGCAATCATGGCAGGTCTACTGGGGCCGGCGCTGGTACACGCACAGACGGACGCGACCCAAGCGGTCGATGCCCGGGAGCGCCAGGTGTCGTTGTCGTTGCCGACTCAGTCGCTGGATCAGTCCCTGACCGCTTTTGCCGACCAGGCGGACCTGCGTCTGCTGTACACCACCGCTGATGTCGAGGGCTTGCAGGCCGATGCCCTGCGAGGGCAATTCACTGTCGCCCAGGCCTTGCAGACGCTGTTGGCCGGCAGTGGCATGAACTGGGAGTTCAGCGACGCGCGTACGGTCATTCTGCGCCGTACCAAGGCACCGGCGGCCATGACCCTCAAACCGATTGAAGTCAGCGTCGCTTCGCGTACCAGCACCGCTATCAGCGAGATTCCCGGCACCGTGTGGGTGGTCGACCAGACGCAACTGCGCGAGCAACTGCAAACCGGCGTCAGCCTCAAGGAAGCCATCGGCAAGTTGGTGCCGGGCCTGGACCTTGCGCCTGAGGGGCGCACCAACTACGGCCAGAATATGCGCGGACGCAACGTGCTGGTGATGATCGATGGCGTCAGCCAGAACAGCTCCCGTGGCTTGTCGCGACAGTTCGACAGCATTTCGCCCTTCAACGTCGAGCGGGTCGAGGTGCTGTCCGGAGCCAATGCCATCTATGGCGGTGGCGCCACCGGCGGCATCATCAACATCGTCACCAAAAAAGGTACGCCAGGCCCGGCGCAATTTGAAACACAGCTGGGTGCCAGCAGTGGTTTCAACAACAGCGATGACCTGAGCACGCGTATCGCGCAGTCGGTCAGCGGAGGCAATGAGCGCATCAGTGGTCGCCTGGGTATATCCGGCGAGCAGAATCAGGCGTTCTATGATGGCAACGGCGACCAGATCTTCATCGACAACACTCAGACCGACCTGCAGTACAACCGCACCATCGACGTGATGGGCAGCCTGGGCATGCAGTTCAATGACGAGCAGAGCCTGGACTTGCTGGCGCAGTATTACGACTCCGGTAACACCGGCGATACCGGTATCTACTTTCCCCATCTGAATTACCAGAAGCCGTCGAACCTGGAGGATGCCGAACTGCGCGACGGTTATTCGACCGACCTCGATCCTCGCACCGAACGCCTGCTGCTCAATGCCAATTACCATCACAGCGATGTGCTGGGGCAGGACTTTTACCTGCAAGCGTCTTACCGCAAGGAGGACGACAACTTCTATCCGTTCCCTTACTACAACACTGCAAAGCCTGTTGGCGCCAAAGGTGTCTACTT
This sequence comes from Pseudomonas sp. NPDC089569, assembly GCF_050280625.1. Lineage (NCBI taxonomy): Bacteria > Pseudomonadati > Pseudomonadota > Gammaproteobacteria > Pseudomonadales > Pseudomonadaceae > Pseudomonas > Pseudomonas sp. NPDC089569. Next base: position 10,451 of record NZ_JBNNVQ010000112.1, on the reverse strand, counting down.
CGCCGCTTCGCAACAGAACTTTGAAGTCAGCAGCCTCAAGGCGTTGTTCGCCAAGCAGTGGCAAACCTTCAAGTTCACCTACGGCGTGGATCTTGACCGCGAGCGCTTTAATGCCGAGCAGAGCACCTTCGATGAGCGCATTTCTTCGGCCAGCGGCGGCCTGGATCTGGATACCGTCAGCAAGGCGCCACGTTATCCGTCTTACCGCGTCGACGGGCTTTCCGGCTATGGCCAGCTCGACTGGTACGCGACCGACAACCTGACCGTCTCCGGTGGCGCACGGCGCCAGCAAATGGACGTCGACGTCGGCGACTTCAAAGGCGTCGCCGGCGGCAGCAACGACTACGCGGTCAACCTCTACAACCTGGGCACCATTTACGACTTCAAGAACGGGCATCAAGTGTGGATCAACTACGGTGAGGGTTTCGATCTGCCCGACCCGGCGAAGTTTTATGGCAAGCCTGGCCTCAGCGTCGCGGACAACCCGCTGGCGGGCATCAAGAGCCGTCAGGTGGAAACCGGCTGGCGCTACGCAGACAGCGACTGGGACGCGCAGGCGGCGCTGTATTACATCTGGTCGGACAAGGTCATCACCACCGACAGCGCCACGCTTACGATTGACGTAATCGACCAGAAGAGCCGTGATTACGGATTTGAAGGTGCGCTGACCCGGCATTTCCAGAGCGGCTGGGAAGTGGGCAGCACCCTGCACCTGGTGCGTTCGGAGGAAGAGGGCGCCGACGGTGACTGGATCAAGCGCGATGCGCGATACGCCTCGCTGTCGAAGTCCACGGCCTTTGTCGGCTGGAGGGGAGAGCGCAGCAGTGCACGCCTGCAGGGCAACCACGCCTTTACCCTGGAGGACGACGCAGACCACAAAATCAGCGGCTACACGACGTTCGATTTGTTGGGCAGCCGCGACACCGGCTTCGGCACGTTCAGCGCCGGTATCCAGAACCTGCTGGACAAGGAATACAGCACCGTCTGGGGGCAGCGCGCAACGCTGTTCTACTCGCCGACCTATGGCCCGGCTTACCTCTATGACTACCAGGGGCGTGGACGGACTTATACGCTGAGTTGGTCGATGGCTTATTGAGCGATCTGACGCTCAAGAGCTGAAACAAAAAAAGCCGCGATGCCTGTTAAAGGATCGCGGCTTTTTCGAGCAGCTCCAGCTCATCGAGCTTGGCGAGACTGTATGGTGCCGATTCGACGCCTGAAATTTCGGGTCGGCGTGTTTGCAAATCTCTTCGAGGCGATCAGCGGTTACGGTCTGGAAACTGGCGAGAAGGCATAATGGTATCAATGCCTTGGCACAATTTGCCTCCTCATCCCGCTGCTGCGAGCTCCCCTATTTTTATGAACATTGAAAGACGTTACTCGATCATCCTGGAACATAGCGCCGAGGTGCTGCTGGAAAACGCGCCCATGGAGCAGATAGAGGCATTTTGGGACGCCCACGATGCTCAATACTTCGGGTTGCGCATGGAAGGCGAGCACGGCGCGCATGTGCGGGTAATCGTTACGGATCAAGTCCCGGAGGAAGAAGAGGAAGAGGCTTGTTGTCTGTAGCGCAAGCTGGGGGCGCGATGCCTGGCGAATATCTATATCGTCACATCCCCCCAGTCCTCGTCATGCTCATCCTTGCCCAGAGGAGCGCTTCGCGTTCCTTGCCTGAGGCCGTACGCGGCAGGTAACTGCCCTTCCTGCCGCGCCCGGTATAACGGCTCCATCCGTTGCTGATTCATTAGTCCCTCCCTATACGCCTACACGGCCATCCCCGATCAGCTCGACATTCTCGTCTCCCAAACCACGAACCTTTCACGTTTCTCCGACAGGGGCCAGACAACTGGGCGCCTATTTTTGGGCGCTGTCACAGGTTGATACAGGGGAGGGCATGTAAGGCAGTCCTGAGAGCAGGGACTTGATGGAGAGCGTTGACGTAATCGCAATGACGTAAAGACGTACGGGTAATCCACTCAATCAGGAGGTATCGATGTCCATCGGCGCCGTATCAGCTTCAAATCCAGTGATCATCAACGGGCAAACTTCTGCCCAAAGTCAGCCCCAGGCGAAAGCGAATCCGGCCACGACCAGCGCCACAACCGCCAGCAATGTCGCAGCGGCACTGAAAGAAGCGACTGAGACTGCCGCGCAAACCGCTAAAGAGGCGGCGCATGGGGATCGTCAGGCACAGCGCTTGATGCAAAAGCAGCATCATCAACCCGTAACCCCGGCAGCACCGACGTCCGGCACTGTGAATGGTAATGGGCAGATAACCGGCGAGATCATTAACACCAAGGCGTAATCGCTCGGATGCACGGCAATAGGCTGGCGAATCCTGTGTGAGCAGGGTTCTCCAGTTGCGTCCTGGGTTGAAGGGCGGAAAGCGATTTTCGTCTGACGCTGCGTCCGTTCCGGAGAGGGCTGTTCTCGACCGAACGGATAGGCCATCCATTGCGCCCCTGTTTGGACCGTGGGACGTTCGAAAATCATAGGCAACAAAAAACCCGCACTAGGCGGGTTTCTTGGGGCTTTCAGATGGTTTAGACACCACCTGAAATTAATTAGTGGTGCCCAGAGACGGAATCGAACCGCCGACACGGGGATTTTCAATCCCCTGCTCTACCGACTGAGCTATCTGGGCAACGGGGCGCATTAAACGGGTTTTTCAGGGGGTCGTCAAGCAAGTTTTCAAAAAAATTTTAATTATTACCGTCGCTTACGTTCCGACCCCGGTAAATCGGGGTTATTCCGACGGCGGCACGTAGCCTTCAGCCTTGGCGTATTCCTCGCCGGAGAAGTACTTGTCCATCTCGCCCTGAAGATATTTGCGATCTTCACCGTTCATCATGTTCAGGCGTTTTTCGTTGATCAGCAGGGTCTGGTGTTTCTGCCAGTCAGCCCAGGCCTTGGCCGAGACGTGTTCGAAAATGTCCTGGCCCTTGGCGCCCGGATACGGTGGGCGCTCCAGGCCTGGCAGTTCTTCTTTGTACTTGCGGCACATCACGGTGCGGGTCATGACAACTCTCCTGCGTTCAATACGACGGCCGCGCGTTCGAGCAAGGTCTTGACCGGGGCGGCGAGGCCCAGGCGCGGCGGGGTGGCGAGGTTATACCAGAGCCAGTCGGCTTCGGCCACGTGGTGACCGGACGCCTGGACCTGGACCAGCCAGGGTTCGATGGACAGCTGGAAATGACTGAAGGTGTGGACCAGGCCGGGCAGAGCCTGTTGGCTGCCCAGTTCCAGCGAGTGCTGCGCTGCCAGATGTTGCAGGTCTTCGAGGTCGTCGAGTTCCGGCAGGCTCCACAGGCCGCCCCACAGGCCCGTGGACGGGCGCCGATAAAGCAGGATCGCGCCTTCGTCGTTGGCCAGCATCGGCATCAGCGTGCGTTTCTGCGGGATGGCTTTGCGCGGCTTGGGAATCGGGTAGCGGGTTTCCAGGCCAAGCATGTGCGCTTCGCAGCCCTTTTCCAGCGGGCAGAGCAGGCAGCTTGGTTTGCTGCGGGTACACAGCGTGGCGCCCAGATCCATCATCGCCTGGGTGTAGGCGTTGACCCGATCATGTGGCGTAAAGCGCTCAGCGGTCGCCCAGAGCTGTTTGGCGACCTTCGGCTCGCCGGGGTAGCCCTCTTGCGCGGTAAAGCGCGCCAGCACCCGTTTGACGTTGCCGTCGAGGATCGGTGCACGCAGCCCCATGCTGATGCTGGCAATGGCACCGGCGGTGGACAGGCCGATCCCGGGCAAGTCGGTGAGCTTTTCCACGTCCCTTGGAAACTCGCCACCGTACTGCTCGACAACAATCTTCGCGGTTTTCTGCAGATTGCGGGCGCGGGTGTAGTACCCCAGGCCCGTCCACAGGTGCAGCACTTCGTCTTCAGGCGCTGCGGCCAGGGCCTGGACCGTCGGCAGCGACGCCATGAAGCGGTCGAAGTAGTTCAGTACCGTGCTGACCTGGGTCTGTTGCAACATGATTTCCGACACCCAGACCCGATACGGGTTGATGTCCTGCTGCCAGGGCAAATCGTGGCGGCCGTGGCGGTCGAACCAGTCCAGCACCGCCGTTGAAAACTGCTCGGCTCTCATCGCTTGAACAGCCCCTTGAGTGCGTCTTTGAGTTCGGGACTGACCTTGTCGCCCAGCTTCTCGTCGATTTTTTCACCGATCCGTTCGCCAGCCAGTTTGCTGGCGACCTGACCCATGCGTTCGTTATCCACTCGGCAGGCCTTGGCGCCCAGCTCCAGCGGGCCACGGCAGCGCAATGGCCACTCGATGCCGACGAATTTCTCGCCCACCTGGCAGGCCGGGTCCGGCATATCGCTCTTGTCGCCTTCGACGATGATGCCGACGCGGTAGTCCATGCCCAGCACTCGCAGATCGACATCGCCGTCGCCATTGACGGTCAAGCCGGGGATGCGCACCTTCAGATCCGGGTTGCTGGCCACGCCGTTACGCAAACTCAGGTTGCCCTTGAGTTCCTGGAAGGGCGTGTCCTTGCCACGTGGTTCGCCGCTCAGGGTTTTGCGATTGAGCGTGGCGATGCCTTTGCACAGCTGCTGTTCAAGATTGGCATTGAGCAGCACACCGTTATTGATGACAAAACTGGCGTTGCCATTCAGGGTTTCGATCAACGCTTTCTGGCTGTTGCCGCTGCCGGTCAGGGTGCTGTTGAGCGTGACCAGGCCTTTGACCGGCGGATTCTTGCCCTGGCTTTCGAGGATTTTTTCAACCGGCACTCGGCTGATCTGCGTCTGCATGTTCAGCGCAGGTGTTTGCTGGCGCACATCGAGGGTGCCCTTGGCGTCGAAGCTGCCTTCGTAGAGGTCGCCGCGCAGGTTGGCCAGCGACAACAGACCGCCTTGGCCGGTGGCCTTGAGAACGGCGTTTTTGATCGGCAGTTTTTCCAGGGTCAATTGGCCGAAGGTCAGGTCGGCGTCCACATCCAGTTTGCTCAAGCGCTCCACCGGGAACAGGCGTTCGTTGCTCCAGGCTTCCTTGGTCGGTGCCGGCGGCAACGGTGTGCTGCCGGCACCCGCCATGGCATCGGCTTCGGTGCTGGCGACTTCGGCCTGTCGCACTTTCGTGGTGCTGCTGGCTTCGGCCGACTTGGGCGGCAGGTAGCGGTCGACATTGAAGGTGTCTGCCTTGAGGGTGGCGCGCAGGGATTGTTTGGCGAAGTCCTCGATGGCGATGCGACCGCTGAAAGTGCTCTCGTCGACTTTCAGGTTGATGTCGTCCAGCGTGAGGCTGGTCGGCGTACCCGCCAGGCGGGTGGCCAGTTCGACGTTGCTCAGGCTGCCTTCGGCCATGGCCGGCAGTTGCTGGCCGATGCTGTCGACGAATTTCGCCAGATCGAATTGGGCAATTGACAGCCCGCCGCTGACTTGCGGCGTCTTGTCGAGGTCGTTGACCTTCAGTTCGCCCAATGCGCGCAGCTGGTTGGCCGAGATCTTGATACCGGTCCACTCGGCGATGTTGGCCGCCTTGTCCAGCAGCAATTGCCCTTGGGCAGCGAAGGTTACTGTCTTGCCTTGCAGCGGATCGCCGGCGACTTCGCCGGACAACCTCATGTCTTCGAACTTGTAGCGTTGCAAGGCGCGTTCGTAGCGTAGCTCGCCGTTGAGTTCGGTACGAACCCGCAGAATCGGCTGGTTCGTGCCCAGGAATGCAGTGAGCTTGACCGGGATATTGGTGGAGTCATGCACCGGGCCGGTGCTCAGTTGAATGCTTTCGGCGCTGAATTGCCGACCGGTTTTCTCGTCGCTGTATTCAACGCGAGCGTTGTTGACGGTCAGGCTATCAATGTCCAGGCGCATCGGCTGGGCCGGTTTTTCGGCCTGGGCGGTGGTTTGTGGCTCGGGTTCGCCGCCGGTGGCGGGCGGTGTGCCGGCGGTGCTCAAGGTGGCCGGCGCCGGCACCTTGCCAATGTCTTGCCAGTTGCCGTGGCCGTCCTTGTCGCGGTTCAGGCGCAGGTTCAGGCCTTCGACGCGTACGTCACTCATCTGCACTTCCCGGCGCAGCAGCGGCAGTACGCGGACCGACAAGCCCAGCATCTGCAGGTCGGCGAAGGGCTCGGCGGGTTTGGCCAGGGTCGCCACGGCGGCGTCGTGCAATTCCAGGCCCAGCCACGGGAACAGGCTCCAGCCGATATCGCCATTGAGCGTGAGCTCGATATGGGCCTTGTCGCGGGCAATCTGGCGGATCTCGTCTTTGTAGTCGTTGGGATCGAAGAGGTGGGTCAGGGCAAAGCCCGCCGCCACAATGATCAGCAACAATCCGAGAAGTACCAGACCCAGGATTTTGCCGAACGCTTTCATGGGCGAGTCCTTTTTGAGTCGAATTCGAAATTTAGCCGAGGAGTATAGCGTCCCGAAACGGACGACCGGTCGGCGATCACTCCGACAGAACATCCAGGGGCACGTTCAATCTGGCCGCCAATGCTTGAGCCTCCAGGTGCCCGGCAGGAGCCAGCAGGCGCAGGGTGGCACCGGATTGCAGGGCCATGGCCTGAGCCTCTCGCACCAACCGCTCGGCGACACCACGACGTCGGGTCACTTTGCGCACGCACAGATGAGACAGGAGCCAGGCATCCGCCCGCCGTTGCAGGCGCGCCGCGCCCAGCAGTCGATCATTGAAACGCCCTGCAACCATTGTGCTCTCCAACAGGCAGGCTTCAATCAGCTGGGGCGCATCTGTAAAGGGTGAAAACAGCCATTGGGGGGCGTCCTGATAGATCTTGTGCAGATCCTGCTGATCCTGAGCGGTGGCTTCGTTCAGTCGTTCAACAACGATGGGCATGGAGGGCATCCTTCAGAGATAGGAGATCAGACAACATCGAAAAACGTGATATCAGTTTGGTTTTTCTGTCACGTGCAAATGGTAACCTTCGCCCGTTCGTCGGCACTTCTGCGACTTGATGTCGCACCAAAACAAAGCATTTCCCTGCAAAAGACAGTCATGCCTGCGTGCATCAAGGCTGAGGGAGAGGGCTGGTCGACGAATCATTCCAACAATTGGGGGATAAACAATGACCACGAGTATCGCGGCGGACGGCTATGCCGACCAGCCCTCGTTCCTGTCAAAGGAGCGCATTATCGCCAAACCCGGTTTCAACCGCTGGTTGGTGCCACCGGCCGCCCTGGCCATCCACCTCTGCATCGGCATGGCCTACGGTTTTTCGGTGTTCTGGCTGCCGCTGTCCAAGGCATTGGGCATCACCGCCCCGGTGGCTTGCGCGCCGGACATGAGCTTCATCGCTCAAGTCTTCTCTTCGCAATGCGATTGGCCGATCTCGATGCTCGGCTGGATCTACACCCTGTTTTTCATTTTTCTGGGCTGCTCGGCCGCTATCTGGGGTGGCTGGCTTGAACATGCCGGCCCGCGCAAGGCGGGTGTGGTGTCGGCACTGTGCTGGTGCGGCGGCCTGCTGATCTCAGCGCTGGGTGTCTACACCCACCAGATCTGGCTGATGTGGATCGGTTCGGGTGTCATTGGTGGTATCGGCCTGGGGCTGGGTTACATCTCGCCGGTGTCGACCCTGATCAAGTGGTTCCCGGACAAGCGTGGCATGGCCACGGGCATGGCCATCATGGGTTTCGGTGGTGGCGCGATGGTCGGTGCACCGCTGGCGGCAGCGTTGATGAGTCATTTCGCTTCGCCAACCAGCGTCGGCGTTTGGCAAAGCTTCCTCGTGATGGCTGCGATCTACTTCGTGTTCATGATCGGCGGTGCCCTGTCCTACCGCGTGCCACCAACGGGCTGGAAACCGGAAGGCTGGACCGCACCGGCGAAAAAAGCTTCCAACGCGATGATCACTCACCGTCACGTCCATGTGAACGTGGCCTGGAAAACCCCTCAGTTCCGTCTGGTGTGGCTGGTGCTGTGCCTGAACGTATCGGCGGGTATCGGCATTCTCGGCATGGCTTCGCCGCTGTTGCAGGAGGTGTTCGGCGGCAAGCTTTTGGGCAATGACCTGGCGTTCGGTCAACTGGACGCTTCGCAACTGGCCTCGATCGCCGCGATCGCCGCCGGCTTCACCGGTTTGCTGAGCCTGTTCAACATCGGTGGCCGTTTCTTCTGGGCATCGTTCTCGGATTACCTGGGTCGCAAAAACACTTACTTCGTTTTCTTCGCCCTGGGCTTTGCCCTGTATGCGTTGATCCCGAACATGGGGCACCTGGGCAATATCGCGCTGTTCGTGGCCGCGTTCTGCATCATCCTGTCGATGTACGGCGGTGGTTTCGCGACTGTCCCGGCGTATCTGGCGGACCTGTTCGGCACGCAAATGGTCGGTGCGATTCACGGTCGCCTGCTGACGGCATGGGCTGCCGCCGGTGTGCTCGGTCCGGTGCTGGTGAACTATCTGCGTGAGTATCAGCTGAGCATTGGCGTCGAACGTGCGGCGGCATACGACATCACCCTGTACATCCTCGCCGGCCTGCTGGTGCTGGGTTTCCTGTGCAACCTGCTGGTGCGCCCGGTGGCGGACAAGTACTTCATGAGCGACGCCGAACTGGCCGCCGAACAGGCGCTGGGCCATGACAAAGGCACTGACAGCAGCACCGTACTGGAGTGGAAAGCCGCGCCGGGCACCAAGCCGCTGGCGATCGCCGCCTGGCTCGTGGTGGGCATTCCGCTGGCGTGGGGCGTGTGGGTGACCCTGCAGAAAACGGCGGTGCTGTTCCATTAAGTAAAACGCGCTCCCCTGTAGGAGCGAGCATGTTCGCGATAGCGGCCTGACAGTCGACAAAGATGTTGAATGTTTGGGCCTCATCGCGAGCAGGCTCGCTCCTACAGTTGTTTTGGGGTGTCCGAAATAGCTTGTATGGACATGTCTATCCCCGGCCGCACGGGGTTCTGTCCGTCAGCCATATCACGTCTCGTGTTTCTGTTTCCCGCCCGCACCCCTATAATGGCTGCCTTTTTCGCCCAATGATTTTGCGGAGCTGGTGATGGCCGAACGTAAGGCGTCTGTCGAGCGCGACACTCTGGAAACCCAGATCAAAGCCTCGATCAACCTCGATGGCACCGGAAAGGCCCGATTCGATATCGGTGTTCCTTTTCTTGAGCACATGCTGGACCAGATCGCCCGTCACGGGTTGATCGACCTGGATATTGTCAGCAAGGGCGACCTGCATATCGATGACCACCACACCGTGGAAGACGTCGGTATCACCCTCGGCCAGGCCTTTACCCAGGCCATCGGCGACAAAAAAGGCATCCGCCGCTATGGCCATGCCTACGTGCCGCTCGATGAAGCGCTGTCGCGCGTGGTCATCGATTTCTCCGGCCGCCCTGGCCTGCAAATGCATGTTCCGTACACCCGCGCCACTGTCGGCGGCTTCGACGTTGACCTGTTCCAGGAGTTCTTCCAGGGCTTCGTCAACCACGCCAACGTCACCCTGCACATCGATAACCTGCGTGGCCACAACACCCACCACCAGATCGAAACCGTGTTCAAGGCTTTCGGTCGCGCGCTGCGCATGGCCGTCGAGCTCGATGACCGCATGGCCGGGCAAATGCCATCCACCAAGGGCGTTCTGTAATGCAGACAGTCGCGGTTATCGATTACGGCATGGGCAACCTGCACTCGGTGGCCAAGGCCCTCGAGCATGTCGGCGCCGGCAAGGTCCTGATCACCAGCGATGCCAACGTGATTCGCGAAGCCGACCGGGTGGTATTCCCCGGTGTCGGCGCGATTCGCGATTGCATGGCCGAGATTCGTCGCCTGGGCTTCGACTCGCTGGTGCGTGAAGTCAGCCAGGATCGTCCGTTCCTGGGCATTTGCGTAGGCATGCAAGCCTTGCTCGACACCAGCGAAGAAAACGACGGTGTCGATTGCATCGGCCTGTTCCCCGGCCAGGTGAAGTTCTTCGGCAAGGGCCTGCAGGAAGATGGCGAACACCTGAAAGTGCCGCACATGGGCTGGAACGAAGTGAAGCAGACGGTGAATCATCCGCTGTGGCATGACATTCCGGACATGGCGCGTTTCTACTTCGTACACAGCTACTACATCGCCGCCGCCAATGCGCGTCAGGTGGTGGGGAGCGGTCACTACGGTGTCGATTTCGCTGCAGCGCTGGCCGACGGCTCGCGTTTTGCCGTGCAGTTCCATCCGGAGAAAAGCCATACCCATGGCCTGCAGTTGCTGCAGAACTTCGCCGCGTGGGACGGTCGCTGGTAAATGGCTGTCAAGAAGTCCAAACCGCCGATCCTGACCCTCACTCCCGAGCAGGAGAGCGAGGCCAATCGCAAGATCCAGCGGTTCATGGAAGATCGCTTCGAGTTGGACCTGGGTTCGTTCGAAGCGGCGGAAATTCTTGAACTGTTTACCCGTGAAATTGCTCCGCACTATTACAACAGGGCGATTTTCGATGTGCAGACGCACCTCAAGGAGAGGTTCGAAAGCATTCGAAACCCCGCAGGACGAGTCCAAAGCCACCGTATTCGGC